>CANHON010000200.1 GCA_947462115.1 Deltaproteobacteria bacterium
CTGAGCACGCCGGATTCGGCCGAGCAGCTCCGGGCGCTCAACCTGCCGGTAGAGGACGCCGGCGGCCCCGATCGGATCCGGGTGTGGCTGACCGAGGCCGACCGCGCCGCGCTGACGGCGCTGGGGCTCCGAACCACGCTGTCGCCCACGCTGTCGCCCACGCTGTCGCCCATCCTGTCGCCCACCCCGCCGCCCGAGCCGGGGCTCAGCCCCGAGGCCGGCGACGACGCGCTGCGGGCGCTGGTCGCGCAGGCGCCGGGGCTCGCGGCCCTGGTGGAGCTGGGCCGGAGCGTCGAAGGTCGGCCCATCTACGGGCTGCGCCTCGGCCACGGGGCCCGCGCGCGGTGGCGGGTGCTCGGCGCCCACCACGGCGACGAGGCCAGCAGCGTGGACCTCGCCCTGGCCACGGCGGTCGCGCTGGTGGAGCGCAGCGACGACGATCCGGCGGTCGCCGAGCTGCTCGAGCGGGACGAGGTCTGGGTGGTGCCCATCGTCAACCCCGACGGCGTGGCGGCGAACACCCGAACCAACGCGCTGGGCGTCGATCTCAACCGAAACTACGGGGAGCAGTGGCGCGAGGCCGAGTGGGCCAGCGGGGCCTCGGCCTTCTCCGAGCCCGAGACCCGGGCGATCCGGATGTGGGCCAGCACCCGGGGTTTTGTCGGCGGCCTGAGCATGCACAGCGGGGCCGCCAACCTCGGCTGGGTCTGGAACTGGACCACCGCCCGCAGCCCCGACGAGGCCCTGCTGCGGGCCATCGGCGAAGACTACGCCGCCCTGGCCGAGGTCCCCGGCTTCTGGCTCACCAACGGGGCGGACTGGTACCGCACCTACGGCGACACGACCGACTGGGCCTACGCGCGCCAGGGCACGCTGGACTTCACCCTGGAGGTCTCCGAGCAGAAGTCGCCGCCCCGCGCGGAGCTGCCGGCGATCATCGACGCCCACATTGACGCCGTCATCGGCTTTCTCACGCAGCCCGGGGTGGCCGCTGGCGCGGTCCTCGACGCCGAGACCGGGCGGCCGGTCCCCGCGACCCTCCGGCTCGTCGACGGCGGCGCGGTCTTCTCCTCGGACATCGCCGGACGCTTCGCCCGCATCCTCGGGAGCGCCGAGGCCGAGGTCGAGGTCGAGGTCAGCAGCCCCGGCTATGTCACGCAGCGGGCGCGCCTCCAAGCGGAGGCCAGCCGGACGGTGCGCCTGACCCCCGTGCAGCGCTGCGCCGGCCGCCTGATCCTCGGCCCGGATGGCTCGCTCTCGGGCGAGGGGCTCGACGCGCCGGAGGGCCCCGCCACCCTGCACCGCTTCGGCGAGCCGCCGATCCCGGTCGACCTCGACGACGCTGAGGCCCTCGCGGCCCTGGACCTGCTGCCCGGGCCCACCGACGTCGAGCGGGGGGGCGTCCTCTGCCCCCGGGCCCTGTGGACCGCCGGCGACATCGCCGACCAGCTCGACGTCGAGCTTGACGTGCTGGACGGTGATCTCGTGCTCAGCCTCCCCGAGGGCTCCGCCGCGCCCACGGCCTACCTGTTCTATGGGCCGGATCGCGCCTGGTCGCCGGTGCAGCTGCGCGCGGAGGGGCCCGGGCAGTTCCGGCTCAGCGCGGCCAGCCTGCCCACCGGCGAACCGAACCTCGACCTGCTCGTGCTCAGCGGGGGCCGCGCCGCCGCCGTGCTGCGGGTGGACGACGAAGCGGCGCTGCTGACCGGGGGAACCGCCGAGGACGCGGCCGGTCCAAGGCGCCGCTGGCGCGCCGCCAAGCTGAGCCCCTATGCCTGCGCGACGGGCCCGCGCAGCCTGCCCGGCGCCTTCCTGGTTAGCCTGCTCGCCCTCCTCCTCCGCCGGAGATCGCCTTGATCCGCTCCACCCTCCGCGCCGCGCTGCTCAGCGCGCTGCTCCTCCCGGCCTGCGACCGCGAGTCCGTCTACGGCCGCTCCGACTTCACGGAGAACGTGACCGAGGCCTACGACGAGTGCGACAAGTCGGAGATCAGCTTCCTCACCGCCAAGCACGACCTGCGCCTGGCTTTTGAGGCCTGCGGCTCCAACCACTTCGCCAACGTGGCCTGGTCGCCGGACGGGACGCTGGTCTACTTCCAGCTCACGCACGGCGGGCACATCCTCGTCGCCGAAGAGAAGCGCATCGAGACCATCCCCACCGAGACCCCCGCGGGGCCGGCGGCGTGGCTGCGCGACGGCCTGCTCGCCATCCCGCTCAAGCCCCTGGGCGACCAGCCCGGGCCCGCAGGGGTGAGCGCCGCGAACATCCCGCCCGACAGCTTCCGCCTGGCCCTGTTCGACCGCGGGGCGGCCACCCTGCAGATCGTCGCGCTGCCCCTCAAGGAGCCCGACCACCTCGGCGCTTGGGGCGACGGCCGCACCCTGATCCTCACGGGGATCGGCGAAGATGGCGTGCGGCGGCCCTATCACTTCGATCCGGCGACGGGCACAGCCGAGCGCGCGGTGCCCACCATCGACGCCCCGGGCCTGACCGACCTCGTCTACGTGCCCGAGGCGGACCTCGTCGCGTGGAGCGACGGCAAGCGCGCCGAGCTGGTGCGCATCTCCGACGGCAGCAGCGTGAAGGTCCTCGACGGCGTCAAGCGCGCGGTGCCGCACTTCGACGGCCGCTACGTCGCGCTGGAGGTGGATGGCGCGCCGATCAGTCTTTTCGACCAGACGAGCTGGAAGGAGCTGAGCCCCGAGGCCCAAGAGCGGGAGCGCAAAAAGACCGAGCAGTGGATGAAGAACCTGCCGGAGTGGGCGCCGCGCGAGGCCTCCCCGCCCGAGCTCCAGATCCTCGACCTCCAAAAGAACGAGATCTACCGGATCACCGCCTGGTACGGCGAGGACTTCGAGTGGCTGCGCCCGCGGCCCTACTGGACCTCCCAGATCTTGTGGGGCGTGGAGGGCAAGCAGCTCAAGCGAAACGTGGCCTTCACGGACCTCCGCGAGAAGCTGCGCATGTTTGACGCTGGCGACGTGCCCTTCGGCATGGAGCGCGTGTCTCCGCCTGGCACCGCCGCGCCCGCCGCCCCCGCGCCCGCGGACCCGAACGCCGCGCCTGCCGCCGCCCCTGCCGCGGCCCCCGCAGACCCGCCCACGGCGACGGGCGCGCCCTGATCGGACTGGGCCGGCGCGACCCCGGACCAGGGGCGTGGCGGAGGTGAAGCGTATGCGGCACCACACGCCGGCTGGAACCGGTATCCGAGAAGATACGGTACCCGGAGCTCTGATTTCGAGGATCCCCTCGTAGTGCACACATCAGGGCTGGCACACTTCATGCAAACGCTGGTAGCGTGCCTGAAGGAGGACCCATGTCAGCCCAGCTCCCCGCCGAGACCCCAAGCGCCACCCACCCCAGCGTCGAGCGTCGCAACCAGCTCATCATGGAGTTCTACCCCATGGTGCGCAAGGTCGCGTACCGCATGGCCCGCCGATACCCCCGCTGCGTGGACGCCGACGACCTCGTGCAGATCGGCATGACCGGCCTGATCGACGCCGTCGAGCGCTTCGAGCACGACCGCGCCCAGTCCTTCGCCGCCTACGCGCGGATCCGCGTGCAGGGCGCCATTGTCGATGAGATGCGGAAGAACGACTGGGTCCCGCGCTCGGTCCGCGACCGCGCCGGCCGCCTCGACCGGGCCCGCGCCGAGCTCACCGAGCAGCTCGACCGGGCGCCCACCAACGACGAGCTGGCGACCTTCATCGGCGTCACCGAAGAGCGGCTGGGCGAGCTGCTCCGCACCGCCGACGTGCGCGTGCTGGTCAGCACCGAGGAGGGCGATGAGGACGAGGGCACCATCGGCGACAAGCTGAAGTCCGAGGCGGTGGGCCTCGATGAGATCGTGTGCGGCCGGAGCGAAGATGACGGCGTGCGCGTCGTGATCGAAGAGCTGCCCGAGCGCGAGCGCATGATCGTCGAGCTCTACTACTACCAGGACTACACCTTCAAGGAGATCGCCCAGGTGCTCGGCGTGACCGAGAGCCGGGTGAGCCAGCTCCACACCCGCATGAAGCGCCGGATGAAGGACAAGCTCGACGAGGTCCTGAACCTCGGCTGCTGAGGACCAGCGGGCTCAGCCCCGCGGGCTCAGGCAGCGCCGCAGGGTCTCGGCCACGTCCTCGGGGAAGCGCACGCCGCCGGCCTCGGGCTGGCCGCAGCGCTGCAGGCCGTTGATCTCCACGCAGGGGGAGATCAAGGTGCCGTCGGCGGGGTGGGCGCCGGTGATGCCCACCACGCACATCTGGGCGCCGCGCACCGACTCCAGCTCGACCCGGAACGAGGCGAGGCGCAGGTCAAAGCGGCCGGCGAGCTCCGACCGGTACGCGGCGATCGGCTGGGTCAGCGGGGCGAGCTCGTGCAGGGGGATGACCGGGCCCTCGCCGCTCAGCGGCTGCAGCAGCGTGCCCGGCAGCAGCACGAGGCGGATGCGCCCGAGGTCCTCCTCTTCGTTCCAGTAGACAGCGATGTTGGCGCGCCCCTCCACCCACGGCCCGAGGCCCATGGCCAGCCGGGTCATCGGCTCCTGGCTGGTGAACAGGCCCTGGTAGTAGGGCCCGACGCCGTTCCAGACGTAGACCAGCTCGGCCATCACGCCCGCGCGGCCCGCCGGCGGGCTCGGGAGCGGCGCGGGCGGGGCGGCGGCTTGCAGCGCGACCGCGGCGTCTTGGGCCTCCTTGACGGTGGGCTCGGGGACGGCGGGCTCCGGGGGCGGCGCCGGCGAGCAGGCGCAGACGAGCCCTGCGCACAGGGGCGCGAGCCGCCGGAGGACAGCGCGCAGCGGGCTCAATCGAGGAGGCCGTGCCGCTTCCGCACCTCTTTGAGGCTGCGCTCGAGGGCGGCCTCGTACTCCACGCTGTCGGGCCGGACGTTCTTGATCTTCTCCTCGGCCTCGAGGCGCAGCGCGGCCTCGTCCACGTCGAAGGTCTTGATCACGCCCTGGATCCGCTTGTAGAGCTCGCCGTCTTCGGCGAAGACCTCATCGACGAACCGCGAGATCATGAAGTTCTCGATGAACTGGCGGGACAAGAAGCTCTCGACCTTGGCGTTGAGCGGGTGGTCCCACTGGTCGGCGATCTCCTGCCGGACTTTTCCGTAGCGCTCATAGGGCGTGTTGTGGAGCGCCATGAATTCCTTGACCGCGTCGCGGAGGCTGTTGTCGCGGCGACGGTACTCTTCCATGATCGCGATCAGATCCCGCTCTGCTTCCACGCGGTTCTCTGCGCTCACCTCGATGCAGCCCTCCTTGGTCAAGGTGGAGACCACGGCGTTGGCGATGGCGGGGATGCGGGCGTTGTAGAGCTTCATAGGGCCTCCGAGCGGCCTGACGACCGGCGTTTCCGGCGCTTAGCCCGCCCACCCCTGCAGCGCGACACCCGCCGCCGCCCCTTGGGAAAACTCCCTGTGACCGCGACCGCTCAGCCCTCGGGGAGGTCCACGAGCTCGGTGGCGGTGTAGAGGGCGTCGATGGTGCACGGCGCGTCCGGCCCGACCACAACGCTGAGCTGGCCGTCCAGGATGCGCTGCTCCTCCACCACCGTGAGCAGCCCCTCGCCCGAGACCGCGCGGGTGGTGGCCCCGACCTCAAAGTCCCCGGCGAGCCGGAGGGCGCCGTCGGCGTCGATGCGGCCGCCGATGACCGCGCCTTCGCCAAAGTCGAAGGACAGCGCGTCGCCGGCGCCGGTGATGACCAGCGGCCCGCGGGCCCAGGCGTCCACGAGGTTGGCGTCGCCATCGCAGCCCGCGGTGCCGTTGATGGCCATGTTGTACCGACCCGCGAGCGCCGGCGGCGCGCCCTCAGCCTCGCCGTCCCCGGTGTCTTTGCCGTTGCAGGCGCTGATCCCGAGCACCAGCAGGCCGAGGGAGCAGCGCGCGGGCCCCCGGGCCGATCGGCGCGCGCTCACAGCCCGCACCGGGCGGCGGCGGACAGCACCAGCTCGGCGGACAGCGGCTTGGGCTCGTCGCCGGGTCGCAGCGCGATCACCCGATCGGCCTCCGTCGCCAGCCGCTCCTCGACCTTCTTGAGCAAGAACTCCATGGTCGCGGCCTCCACATCGCGCGCAGGGGACTGGATGGCGTCCCGCAGGCGCGCCCCGTCGCGGAGCCCGAAGGCCACGCCGCTGGCGTTGATCACGTAGACGTAGTCTTTGAATTGCCGGGCCAGCAAGGGCGCCATGCTGCGCTTGGCCCGGGCTGCGGGCGCGCTGGCCGTCGGGACCGGGCCCCCCGCGCTTGGGCCGCGGGCCGCCGGGGCCGCGAAGGGGTCCCCCTCGTCGAGCATCATCGGCGGGGCCGCCGGTGGAGACAGGCCGGGCGCGCTCACGCCGTGGTCCCCGCCGAAGGGATCGCCGCCGCCGCCATTCTCGCCCCCGGCGCTGTCCCCGCCGAAGTCGAAGGCCGCGAAGGGGTCGTCATCGTCCGGGAGCATCGGCGCGGCGGGCCCGCGCGCAGCCGTGGACGGGGCGGCGGCGGCAGGCGCGGCCGGCACGCGCGGCCCCTTATCGAGATCATCGAGGGAGCCGAGGTCTTCATCGAGGATCATCGGCGCCGAGGGCGCGACCTTGGGGGCCTTGGCCGCGCCGCCGGCGAAGTCGTGGAGCGCGGGCCCGGCCTCCCCCTCCTCATCGGCGAAGGGGTCGTCCGCGAAGGGCTCGGGCGCCTTGGCCACCGGGGCCGAGGGCCGCGGCGCGGCGGCAGCGGGCGCCTTGCTCGGCGCGGGGCCAAAGCCAAAACCGCTGGGACCGCCCCCGAGCGCGCCGTCCAAGGGGGCGTCCAGCGCGTCGGGCTCGCCGAAGGGGTCGAGCACCATCGGCGCGCTGGCCCGGGCCGCTGGGGCCGGCGCGGGGGCCGCGGCGGGCGGCGGGCCACCGCGGGGCTCCGGGGGGACGGCCGGCGCCGGCGCGCCCGGGAAGGAAGAGGCCCCCGGGAAGGACGGCGCGCCCGGGAACGAGGGCGGGTCCGAAAAGGAGGGCGAGCCCGTCAAAGACGGGGCCCCGGGGAAGGACGAGTCCCCCGGGAAGGACGGCGCGTCCGGAAACGAAGGCGCCGCGGGGCGCGGGACCGCAGCCGGGCCGGCCGGCACGGCGCTCAGGCGGCCGGAGGGGAGCTCCTCGGCCCAGGGCGAAGCGGGCGCGGGCGCGGGGGCGGGCGCGGGGCTCGGGCGGGCGGCGGGCGGCGGGTCGGAGAACAGGTCGCCGCCGGTCGGCCCCGCGGGCAGCGCTGCCCGGGAAGCGGCCACTTTGGCGGCCTTGACGTCGCTTTGGCGAAGGGCGGCCAGCTCGCCGGGGCTCAGCCAGCGCAGCTCGGCGGCGGCGAAGCGGGAGACCGGCCCGTCGAGCACGTGCACCGCCACCAGCGCTTGGGTCTTGCTGGGCTGCCAGTAGGCGAGCACCGGGAGCGCGTCAAAGTCGGCCTCCACGCCGGCGACCGCGCCGCCTTCGCCGCGGAGGTGGACGGGCTCTCCCCTCTTCTTGGCGCGCTCGACCAACAAGCGGACGAAGGCGCCCGAGCAGACGACCCCCTCGGACTCGAGGCCGGTCTGGCCCAGGCCCGACCGCCGGTCGCCGAGGGGATCCGCCACGAGCCGACCCACCCGGCCGGAGCCCGCCAAGCACAGCGCCGTCGCCACCGCCTCGCCGCCCAGCGCGCTCTGCTCGCCGTCGGTGCCCCCGTCGATCACGCCCACCGCGAGGCCGATCCCGATGGAGCCGGCCTCGGGGATGCGCTGGGCCGACTCTTCCGGGCCGACCAGGAGGGTCGCGCCGGGCCGGAGGGCCTCGCGCAGCAGCTGGGCCTGACGCAGGGCGAGCTCGGGCGTCGGCCAGGCGCAGATCAGGTGATCCCCACGCCACTCTCGCACGGTGGCGCCGGCCTTTTTGCACACGGCCTCCACCGCCCGCTCCACCGCCCAGCCCGCCCAGGGCCGACCGGCCAGCGAGCCCGCCATCGCCGCGCGCAGCTCGGAGACGCGAAGCGCCAAAACAGCCCCCACGGCGCTATAGGCGTCGGGTCGGGGGACGAGGAGCGACCAGCGGGCGTCGGCGGGCAGGCCGCCCATCGTCGAGCTCACCCGCCCGTTGTCGATGTCGATGGGGAGGACCCGTCGCACCAGCGCGGAGAGCACGTCCCACTCGCCGAGCCCCCGGCCGAGCTGCCGCCAGCCCGCGGCCAGCGCGGCGCGGCCCCGCGGATCGGTCAAGGCCTTGATCGTGGCCTTGCTGCAGCCGGCCGCCTTGAGGCCGCGCTCCCCGAGGGCGTCGGC
>CANHON010000201.1 GCA_947462115.1 Deltaproteobacteria bacterium
AGGACCTGGTCCACCACCTCGTCGGCCTTGCCGCAGTAGGGGCACTGGAACTCGGCGAACTGGATGATGGTGACCTTGGCGTCGGGGCTGCCCTTCATCGGGTCGTCGTCCACGCTGACCTGGATGCGCGGCATGTTGGGCACCGGCAGCGAGGTGTTGGCCTTGTACTTGGCCTTGAGCTCCTCAAAGTAGGCGCCGAAGCGCTCGCCTTGCCGCCGCCGGACGAGGTCCTGGCGCACCCGGTCGGCCACCTCTTCGAAGGCCGCGCCGCGCAGGTTGCGCTGCAGGACCGCGTAGTGGGCGCGGACCTCGTCTTCGGTGGGGGCGGCCACCTTGTCCTCGACCTCGGCCTTGAGCAGCGCGTCCACGTCGGCCACGCCCCGGGCCTTGGCTTCGGCGTCCAGCACGGCCTTCATCATCAGCTGCTCGAGGGCCTGGCTCTCGGTCTGGTGCTTGTTGGTCAGGTAGTCCACCTCGAGCTTGGTGAGCTGGCCCTGAACGTCGACCAGCAGGTCGGCGTAGGTGAGCTGCCCGCCGTTCCACGAGGCGACGACCATCGTGGGATCGGCGACCGCGCCCGGGGCAGCGCTGGGGGCCGCAGCGGCGGGGGCGGCAGCGGCGGGGGCGGCGTTCTTGGCGGCCTCGGCGCTCGGGGCCTCGGCGAGCTTGCTGTCGCAAGCACCGAGCAAGAACAACGCAGCCAAGCCAATTCGCGAGATGGACTTCATGGGAACTCCGATGGGGGGAGCCGCGCCGAGCCCCCGGGGGCTCGATCGGGCGGACGCGGGGCAAGCTCCGCCCCAGGTCGCCGCTCTATTGCGGGGCGGCGCGCATGTCACAGCGCCCAGCGCCCCGCAGATGCCGCGCCAGGGCGGGGGTGACGCCCACCGCCCCGTTGCCCCGCCTCCCATCAGCGCGCGACAAAAGCCTCCAGCGGACGCCACACCCGCTCGGCCCAGGCCGCCTCGTTGTGGGGGGCGCCGGGCTCGTGCCAATGGATGAGGTCGAGCCCGTAGGTCCAGCCTCGGCTGGCCAGGGTGTCGGCCAGCTGCCGCCCCTCGCAGTAGTTGTCGGAGGACGCGGGATCATCGTCCTGTAGGCCATCCCCATCGGTGTCGGCGCAGGGCCCGCCGCCGCCGGAGTCCAGGTAGACCGCGATCGGCAGGTGCGGGAGGACGGCCGCCTCGGCGATCAAGCTGGGCCCGTCGCCGCCGATGCTGCCCCAGCCCATCGTGCCCGACAGGCTGATGGCCATGCCCCAGTCGTCGGGCTCGGCGAGGCCCTGGTAGACGCTGACCAGGCCGCCGAGCGAGCTGCCCATCAGCCCGACCGCGCCGGCGGCCCCGTACCGCGCCTCGACGAAGCCGCGCAGCTCGCGCACGAGCGCGGCGGTCTTGTCGGCCTCCCCGCCCATCACCACCCCGTCGATGGTGTCGGGCCAGGGCGTGTACTCGTCCATCCGGGCGGGGCTATTGTCGATGGCCACCACCAAAACACCGTCTGGCAAGCTGTCTTGCAGGCGCCAGCCGCCCCACATGGCGCCGGGATCAAACAGGTTCTGGCCGTCGTGGGCGTAGAGGGCGTGGGTGAAGGCGCCGCCCTCGGGCACCCACAGGCGGGCCGTGCGCGGCGCGAGGCCGGCGGCCTGCACCTCAAAGTAGCGGTCGATGTGGGCCGCCGAGGCGCGAAGGAGGCTCAGCTCACCGTTCTCGTCGAAGTTGACGCGTCGGGCCCAGGGGTCGGCGAACCAGCCTGCCTCGGGGCCCTGCCGCTGATCGTGGAGCTTGTAGCGGCTGCCGTCCGGCGCGGGCGCCGACAGCGCGGCCCACCACACCGCCCCGGTGTCGGTCATCGGCGCGCCGGCCCAGCCGTCGTGATCGCCGGCCACCGCGAAGTCCCCGTCGCCGCACAGGCAGGCCACGAGGAAGCCGCCGTCGGCCGCCTCGATGGGGAAGCCCCCGCGCTGCGAGATGGTGAGGAGGGCGTCGTGGGCGTCCACCTCACCGAGGATGGCCCGGCGAAGCAGCGCCTCATCTGCTGCGCTGTCCGCCGCGCTGTCGGCGGAGCCGTCCGGGGGCCCCGCGGCGCTGGTGTCCTCGCCGCGGGCCGCACCACCTTTGCCGCCGGGTCCGGGTGCGCTGCAGCCGAAAATGCCGAGCAGCAGCGCGAGACCGAAGACCGGGCGGCCAGCAGACATCAGTGCGCGGCCGGAGCCGCCGGAGCCGCAGGGGCCGGAGCCGCAGGGGCCGCAGGAGCCGCGGGCGCACCCGGGGCCGCCGCGCCGCCCGCCGGCGGGGTCGTCACGGTCGCGCCGCCCGCGCCGTCCACGATCGTGGCGCCCTTCTTGAGCTCCTCGATGTACTCCTGGATGACCTCCTGGCGGAGCTGCTCCTTGATCTCCTCCTTCACCTCGTCGAGGGGCACGGCGTCGCGCTTCTCGTCGATCTTGAAGAAGAGCTGCGAGCCGCCGGCCTCGATGGGGCCGACCACGCCGCCCTGGGGCGCCGCGAAGACGGGCCCGCCGAATTGCGGGGGCATGTCGCGCTCGGAGACCCAGCCGATCTCGCCGCCCTTGTCCTTGCTGCGGGCGTCCTGGCTCTTCTCGGCGGCCAGCTTGGCGAAGTCGCCGCCGGCGTCGAGCGCGGCCTTGACCTCCGCGGCGGCCTCCACCGAGGGCAGCGCGATCAAGCGGACCTTGGCCTGGACCCGCTTGTATTGAACGGCGTGCTCGTCGTACCACTTCTGGATCCGGGCGGCGTCGGCGCGCTGCTCCACGATCTTGGCGAGCTGGGCGTCGGCCAGCGCGTTGCGCTGCACCAGCGCGAGGCTGAGCTTGGTGTCGTTGCTCTCGTGCAGCTTGGCCTTGATGGCCTCGCGGTACAGCAGCTCGCCGATGACGACCTGCTCCTTGACTTGGCTGAGCTGGCCGGAGGTCTCGAGCTGCTGCCGGAGGTTCTCGGGGAGCTGCTTGAGGGTGGCGTCCACCATGTCCTGGGTCACGGCGTTGCCGTTGACCGTGGAGACCACGACGCCGCCGGGGGCCACGGTGCCGGGCAAGGGGGGCGGCGGCGGCTCGCAGGCGGCGAGGCTGAGCGCGAGGAGAGCGGAGAGCGGGGCGAAGCGACGCAAAGGGACCTCCGAAGGTCTGGGCAGGGTGCCTGCCGCGGCGGGGGGAGCAGGGCGAAGGGCCCGCAGCACGCTCGTCCGGGCAGAGCCAGGGCGGGGCGCGCCCGGACGGCGCAGGCCCAGCGCCGAGGCGGGGACCCGTGCAACAACAGGGAGCGAACACGAAACAACAGAAGCGCGGGGAGCGACGCCGGGCCGCGCCTCCATGAAGCGCCGCCCCGTCGGCCGCCCCGCAGGTATCCGCAGGGCGGGGCCCCCGCCACGCCAGAGGGGGCCCGGCGGCCCCGCGGCCCGTTAGACACCGCGCATGCACGCCGAACCGCCCGAGCCCCGCCGCCTTGACTTCGCCGATCACCGGCGCAGCCTCGACGACAACCGGTACGTGTACGCGGTCATCAGCCGGCGCAGCCGCGGCCTGTCGATCGGGATCAACCTCAACCCCGACAAGGCCTGCAACTTCGACTGCCCCTACTGCCAGGTCGACCGGCGGGTGGCCGGCAGCCGGGCGCCGGTGGACCTCGCGGCGCTCCAGGCCGAGCTCGACCACCTCCTGCGGCTCGTGGGCGAGGGTCAGCTGTGGAGCCGCGCGCCCTTCGACACCGCGCCCTTGGCCCTCCAGCGCGTCAATGACGTGGCCTTCGCCGGCGATGGGGAGCCCACGGCCTGCCCCCAGTTCGCCGAGGCGGTCGCGGTCGTGGGGGCCTGCCTCGCGCGGGCGCGCGCCGACTATGGCGTCAGCGACGTCAAGCTCAACCTGCTCACCAACGCCACGCTGTTTCAGCGGCCGGCGGTCCAGGCGGGCCTGCGCACCCTCGAGGCCCTGGGCGGCGAGATCTGGGCCAAGCTCGACGCCGGGACCGAGGCGTGGTTCCGCCGGGTCGATGGCACCACGATCCCCTTCGCCTTGGTGCTCCGCAACATCGAGCGCGAGGCGATCCGCCGCCCCCTGGTGCTGCAGTGCCTGTTCCCCACCCTCGACGGCGAGGCGCCCGGCGATGCGGAGCGCGCCGCCTGGGCGGACCGGCTCCGCGGGCTGCTCGCGGCCGGGGCCCAGCTCCGCGAGGTGCAGGTCACCACCGTGGCCCGCCGCCCGGCCGATCCGCGGGTCGGCCCCCTCGACACCGACGCGCTGGAGGGCTTCGCCGCCGCCGCCCGCGCGCTCGGCCTGCACGCCGTCGTCTACCCCGGGCTGCCCCAGGCCCCGTCCCCGACGCCCTGATCGCACCGGCCCCCGGCCCGGCGCCCCTGTCCCTTCTTGGAGTCCCCATGCGCGCCCCCCACGCCCTCCGTCCCACCCCGGGCATGTGCATGCTCGGCCTCGCGGCGCTGCTCGCGCTGCCCTGGTCTGGCAGCAGCCGCGCCCAGGCCGCCGACCCGCCGCCCACCGCTCAGCCGCCCGCCGCGCCGCCCACCGCAGGCCCCGTGCAGCCGCCCGCCGCGCCGGCAGCGCCAGCCGCGCCCGAGCTGGACCCCGGCGACCCCTACAACGAAGGGCTGGACCTCGCCGCGGTGCACGAGAGCGGCCGGGTGCAGAAGATGCTCGAGGACATGGGCAACCTGCGCCTCGACGACACGGCCCGGTGGGTGGATGAGACGCTCATCGAAGACGGCGTCTGCCGTGCCATTTTCAAGAAGGGCATCGTGGTGCCGGTGCTCAGCGGGCGCCGGGAGGTCAAGCCCCGCGTCGTCGGCTTCGTCTTCTTCGGCGAGGGCGACGTGGAGATGCGCTTCCCCGAGAAGGCCGACGCCATCGGCTTCGCCAACCACATGGTAATGGCGGCCGACGCCACCCCCGCCAGCGTGCGGCCCATCGCCCACGGCGAGGCCCCGTTCCGCGACAGCTTCCAGCGCGCCATGGTGCTCACCGCCGATCGGCAGATGGCCGACGTCATCATGCGCCTGGACCCGGTGCGCTCCGGGGCCGTCCGGGTGGACATCACCGACCCCACCCTGCGCGGCGTGATGGAGGAGATCGTCGTCACTGACGGTAAAGGCGACCTCAAGGCCCGCTTGGCCGCCGCCGACATCTTCCCCGAGCGCAGCGCCGCCCTGAGCCGCTCGGGCATCGACCCCGTGGACATGCTCCAGTACGACCGCATGGTGCACGATCTGCTGCAGACGCCCTGGCAGAGCCTGCGCTTCTTGGCCGAGTTCCAGACCAACACCCGGTTCCACGTCGCCAACGACGAGCGCACGGGCCGCAGCGCGCCCGAAGACCAGTGGCTGACCTGCTTCCGCGACGGCGCCGACCTCAGCGACACCGGCCGCAAGGCCACCGCCTTCGCCCACGGCATCAACCCCCGCAACGACCGCCGCCAGCTCGTCCGGTTCAGCACCGAGCGCTTCGACGCGCCGAGCCCCACCGCCGCCCCACGCCCGCCCACCCGCATCGAAGCGGTGCGCGCCGAGGTCAAGGTCGACGCCAAGCCCACCGCCCGCCGCCTGGCGATCCGGCCGCTCGTGACCTCGACGATGAAGTTCCGCGCCCTCGAAGATGGCGTGCAGCACTTCACCTTGCGCCTGCCGGCCGACGACACCCACCGGGGCACCTTCAAGGTCACCCGCCTAGAGCTGGCCAACGGCACGCCCTTGGATTGGATGAAGCTCGAGCTAGAGCAGGGCCGCGACGGGGACCTCAGCTCCCGCATCCGCCTCGGGGCCGGCGCCGAGGCCAGCGCCCAATTCACCGACACCGACAACACCTTGGGCGCCCAGTCGGTCAAGCTCGGCGAGCCGATGGGCCCGCCCGTCGATCTCCTCGTCGTGCTGCCCAAGCCGCTCGCGCGCGGCGAGACGATCGACATCGCCTTGGATTGGACCGGCGAGTGGCCCTATGCCAACTTCGCGACGGTCCAAGGCAGCAGCGGCAACGCCTTCCGCCCGCTCGGCACCACCACCGGCCCCCGCCGGGTCCTCCCCGAGCTGCTGCCGGTGACCGGCGGCACCCCCTGGGACTTCGAGATCACCGTCGGCATGCCCGGTCGCGGCATGGACATGGCGATCAGCGGCGACACCCGCCGCGAGTGGGTGGACGAGGGCGGCTGGCTCTGGCAGCGGAGCCACGGCGCCGACATGCGGCAGCCCGCCGTCGCCCTCGGCAAGTGGCGCACCCAGTTCGAGCCCGGCGCCGCCGGCCTGCCCGCGGTCCGCGTGCACATGTTCCCCAACGACGCCTGGGCGTTGGAGCAGATGGGGCCCGAGACCCGGCGGGTGCTCGTGTTCTTGCGCCGCTTCATGTCCATCCCCAATCAGTTCGAATTTGACGTGCTGCAGGACGCAGCCGACCTCACCACCAGCCGCTTCAACGAGGGGCGAGACGTGGCGCGGGCCGGCATCATCGCCATCAGCAAGGTGAAGGTGGGCGACCAAGTGGGCGGCGCGAGCACCGATCTGCGCGAGGAGAACCCCTTCTTGGCCCAAGCCGAGCTGGCCCGGCAGATGACCACCCAGATCTGGGGCCAGTCGCTCACGCCCGCCTCCAAGGCCGACCGCTGGATGCTCGCCGCGGTCGCCGACGCCTACGGCATGTTCTACGTGCGGGCCGCCCAAGGCGAGAAGGGCTTCAACGCCTTCGAGGGCCGCCTCGACTACGTGCGCAAGACCTTGGAGAAGCCCCAGGAGCGCGTCGAGTCGCGGGGCAGGCAGGCCCAGTCGGACCGCTTCATCTCGCTGACCGGCCGCGGCACCTACCAGGTAGACCGGCCCAAGGTGTTTGAGGACTACGCCTTTTACGTGCTGGCGCGCATGCTCCGCGAGCGCATCGGCGACTTCGCCTTCTTCCGGGGCCTCGACAGCTTCGCCGACGACAACCTCGCGAACCTCATCAGCACCGAGCAGCTCGAGGCGGCCTTTGAGGAGGCCAGCGGCCAGTCCCTCGACGCCTTCTTCGACTACTGGGTGCACGGCGGCTTTGTGCCCAAGGTCGAGCTTCAGTACGCGCTGGAGCCCGAGGAGGGCGGCACCTACACCCTCCGCGGCTGCGTCATCACCGACATCCCCTTCGGCGAGTTTGACCTCCCGGTCGGCATTTACGACAAGTCCGGCGAGCGTAAGGTGGGCGGCATGATGCGCGTGGCCGACGGCCGCGGGATCTTCAGCGTCACCGGCCGCGCGGCCGACGCCAGCGCCGAGCCGGACCCCTTCGGCCTGATCCTCGCCTACGAGCGCATCGCCCAGAAGGTCGATCAGACCTTGTGCATGAAGGAGGGCGGCGATCGCTGGGGCACCGTCATCGAAGACGACACCGAGGAGCGCAAGCGCCGCCGCCGGGCCGATCCCGACTACGACCGCGGCGCAGAGGCCGAAGGCACCGACAAGACCGAGACCCCGCCGGTTACCCCCGAGCCCGCCCCCGAGGGCAAGGGCGGCCGCCGCAAGAAGCGGTAGGCCCAGGCCGGGCCCCCGGGGGCCAGCGCGAGGGCCACGAGCCCCAGCCCCACCGTGGCGGGCGGCAGCACCCGGCCGCTGCCCGCCCCGCCCTCCGCCGCCAGCAGCAGGTGGTGGAGAACGACGAGGCCGAGCCCCATCCAGCCCGCCCGGGCGCACAGCAGGGCCAAGCCCGGGAGCGCCACCACCAGATCGTAGGGGTGCAGGTGGGGGGAGGCCAGCCCGGCCGCCACCACCGCCAAGGCTTGGCCCGCGCGCCCGCCCCGTCGCGCCGCCGCCGCCGCCCCGAGGCCGAGCACCGCCACGGCCAGCGCCCGGGAGGCCGCCCCGCCCTCGGGCCCGAGCCAGCGCAGAACAGCGGCAGGCAGACCATACTGGAGGTGCAGCGGGGCGCCGGGCTGCTCGGAGAGCCGGCCGAGCGCCGGGAGCAGGCCCAGGTAGTCGGCCCAGGGCGCCGCCCCAAAGACCAGCAGGCTCAGGGCCGCGAGCCCGCCCGCGCCGAGGGCCGCGCCCAAGGCCAGGCGGGGCGCGCGCGCCGCGAGGGCGACCGGCGCGAGGAGCAGCAGCCAGTGGGGCTTGGCGACCAGCAGCCCGAGCGCGAGCCCGCCCAGCAGCGGCCGACCGGCCCGCAGCAGCTCCAGCGATAAGGAGATGAGCAGCAGCGTCCAGACGCCATTCTGGCCCAATACGTGCCCGTGCAGCACCGCGGGGCAGCTCAGCACCAGCAGGGCGC
>CANHON010000202.1 GCA_947462115.1 Deltaproteobacteria bacterium
ATGAGCTCCAGCGTGCCCCGCACGTTGACGTCCTCGTAGAGGAGCGGGTCGGCGAGGCTCTCGCGCACGCCTGCCCGCGCGGCGAGGTGCACGACCGCGTCGGCGCCGCTGAGTGCCTCGCGGACCGCTTGTCCGTCCCGCAGATCGCCATGCACGAGCCGGACGGGCAGCCCGGCGAGGTTCTCCTGCTTCATCTCAATGGCGTAGGCGTCGTCAAAGTTGTCGAGGACCGTGACCGCCCGACCCGCGCGCAGCAGCGCCCGACAGAGGTGACCGCCGATGAAGCCGGCGCCGCCGGTGACCAAGACCCGCACGTTCCACCCCGTTGTGATCAGCGCGCCGCGGGGCCGCTGAGCGTCTGGTAGCGCTCGAGGAGCTCTGTTTGGTGGCTGCGGAGCGAGGCTGGGCGGCCGCCAAACCACACGCCGCGTATCGCCGTCCGGGGCTGCAAGGGGTCACCGGAGCAGCGGACGAAGGTGGCCTCGGCCCCCGGGGCGAGTCGACCGAGGCCAGGCAGCCCGTAGAGCTCGGGGCCGCCCGCGCAGAGGCCCTCCATGGCCGCGGCCCACGGCAGCCCGTGGGCGGTGAGCACGCCGACGTTTACTCGGAGGTTCCGGGAGAAGTGCGCGCCGCCGCTGCCGAAGGCGAGGGCCACCCCCGCCTCGTGGAGCTGCTTGGCGTTGTCGTAGCGGGCGCCGAGCCGGCCGTAGCCATCCGGCTGGGCGAGCACGGGGCTCAGCACCACCCGAACGCCGGCCTCCGCGATGCTGTGCCGGAGCATCCACGCCTCTGCGCCGCCCCAAATGGCGCCATCGAGGCCCCACTCGTCGAGCAGGCCCAAGGCGCGCTCGATGTCGTCGCTGCGCTCGGCGTGGATGAGGACGGGCAGCTCGCGGCGGCGCGCGGCCGCCAGGGCGTCTGCCCCCGCCTCGGCCGGCTCGTCGGCGCTCGTGGCGAAGGGCCGCTGGTGGCCTTTTTGCGCGGTTGGCGGCGCGGGGCTGGCCTCCAGCGCGGCGCGGAGCTCGCGGAGGGCCCCGACGCGGCTGCCGGCGTCGCCGCCCGGACCGAGCCGGATCAGCAAGGCGGCGGGGCTGCGGAGGGTGCTCTCGGCGAGGGTGTCGCCGACCGTGCGCACGGCCGCGGCTTGTCCGCTGATGAGGCCGCTGGTGCGCGGCACGACGAGGGCGCCGGTGATCCCGCCCATTCGCGTGACGGGAATGACCTCGCTGTGCGGATTGTAGCCGTCGATGGCCCGGGCGTCTGGGGTGAGGGCGCCGACGTCGCGGTCGTCCCGGCTGCCGCTCTCCTGATCCACCTCGACCATGCCGAGGGTGCCGGCCGCGTCGAAGATGCCGGGGAAGATCCAGTCCCCGCCCATGTCTTCGCCCTGATCGACCTCCGGGCCGAGGGCCTGAATGCGCCCGCCGACCACCGAGAGCCCGCCGCGGAGCTGGGCGCCGTTGGGGAGCACCAAAATGGCGTTCCGCAGGCTCAGGTCGGCGGGGGCCGCGGCCGCCCAGCCGCTGCGGGGCGCGGCGCTGGCGAGGCGGGGGAGGGCGAAGGTGGCGGCCAGGCCGGCGAGGGCCCGCCGGCGGCTCCAGGGCTCAGCGCTGCGCATCGGCCCGCTCCGCAGCGGCGCGGTCATAGACCCGCGCGCCTTCGATCCACGTGAGCTGGGCCAGCGCCCGCACGTCGAAGGGGTGGTGGTTGAACAGCACAAGATCAGCATCTTTGCCGATCTCGATGGTGCCGATGCGGTCTGCGAGGCCGATGAGGGCGGCGGGGTCCAGCGTGATGGTCTCCATCGCCGCCTGCTCGCTCATGCCGACGCCGACGTGCTTGGCCGCCTCGAGGTGCAGGCGCTGCACGGTGTCGGGGGAGTCGGAGTGGGTGGCCACCCGCAGGCCCGCCGCCTTCGACAGCGCGGCGTTCTCGGGGATCGCGTCGAAGGACTCGTGCTTGAAGCCCCACCAGTCCGGCCAAGTGGCGATTCCGACGCCGTGGGCGGCGAGCAGGTCGCGGACCTTGTAGGCGTCGGTGGCGTGGTGGAAGGCGTTGATCTGAACGCCGAAGTCGTCCATCACCCGCAGCACCCCCTCGATGTCGTCGCTGCGGTAGCAGTGCACGTTGACCCGCACTTTTCCGTCGAGGACGTCCAGCAGCACGTCGAGATCGCGGTCGGTGGGCGTGGTCGAGCCGGGCTTGCTCCGCAGGGCGCGGTAGTCGAGCGCCGCCTGCAGTCGGGCGCGCAGGGCGGCCACGTTGCCCATGCGGGTGCTCGGGCCGTCCTCATCGGCGTGGTAGACGCGCTTTGGGTTCTCGCCGCAGGCCATCTTGATGTGCCGGGGCGCGCCCGCGACCCGCATGTCGGCGAAGGTGCGCGCGGGGCGCAGCTTGAGCACCACCCCCTCGCCGCCGACGAGGTTGGCGCTGCCCGGCAGCACCAAGACCGTGGTGACGCCGCCGGCGACCGCGGCGCGAAAGGCGGGATCGTTGACCCGGACGCTGTCTCCGGCCCAGACGCTCGGGGTGGTCGGCGCCGTGGCCTCGTTGCCGTCGCTGTGGGACTCGCCGCCGGGCCAGCTGTAGACGCCCATGTGCGAGTGCAGGTCGATGAGGCCGGGCATGAGCCAGCCGCCGGCCGCGTCCACCACCTCGGGGGTGCCCGGGGGCACGGCCAAGCCGGGGCCCACCGCGACGATCCGACCGCCTTCAATGAGCACCGTGCCGTCGGCCACCGGCGGGCCGCTGATGGGCAGCAGGTTCGCGTGGACGATCGCGACGTCGGCCGAGCGCGCCGCGCTGGTCAGCGCAAACATCGCCGAAAATGCTGTGCTGCTAATCATCATGCGCGAGGAGCTCCGCGGCGACGCGACGGGTGGCAGGCCAGTCATCGCCCCGCATTCGTACCACGCCGCGCCCGTCCAGCAGCAGGATGGTCGGCAGGGCCTCGACCGCCCAGCCCTGGAGGAGCGCGGGCGTCGGGGCGAAGCGGGGGGCGCCGGGCAAGCCCCAGGCGGCGGCCACGCCGAGGTCGACCGGTGGGGCGCCGCCGACCGCGACGTGGGCGAGCGCCAGGCCCGGCGGCGGGGGCGCGGCGGCGAGGGCCAGCGCGGTGGCCTGACAGGGCCGGCACCAGCTCGCCCACACCACCACCGCGGTGAGGCCGTCGTCGGGGAGCGGCGCAGGGGAGCCATTCTCGTCGGTCAGCTCGATGGTGGGCGGGCGCTGGCCAACCCCGGCGCCCTCCGGGACCGGGGCGCAGCCCACCGGCACCGAGGCGAGGAGCCCGAGCAGCGCGGCGGGGGCCGCGGCGGGCGAGGGGGACCGGCGGGGCGTCGAGAGCTGGAGCAAGGCCGCCTCGCGTGGGGGCCTCAGGTTAGCCCGCGCGCCTGTTCCGGGGGGCGCTCACCTGCGTTCCCTGCGAGGGAGGGGCAAGCGTGCTGCTGGATCTGGCGTGGTCGATCTCAAGACCCTTTATTTTTCAGATGGATGCAGAGCGTGCCCACCACTGGGTCATGGCCCGCGCGGCCCGCGCTTCGGCCGGCGAGCTCGCGGCGCTTCGGCGGATCCGGGGGAGCGCTTGGGGCGGCCTGCCCTTGCGGGTGGCGGGCCTCAAGCTCGCGGGGCCCGTCGGCCTCGCCGCTGGGCTGGACAAAGAGGGCGAGGCGATCCCCACCTGGGCGGCCCTCGGCTTCGGCTTCATCGAGGTGGGCACGGTCACGCCCCGGCCCCAGGCGGGCAACCCGGCGCCCCGGCTGTTCCGGTTGGTGAAGGAGCGCGCCATCATCAACCGGATGGGCTTCAACAATGGCGGCGTCGACGCCATGGCGGACCGCCTGCGGCGCCTCCGCGAGGCCGGGGGCTGGCCCGAGGTGCCGGTGGGCTGCAACATCGGCAAGAACAAGGACACGCCGAATGAGCAGGCCGATCAAGACTATGTGATCTGTGCCACCCGCCTGCGGGGCCTCGCCGACTACTTCACGGTCAACGTGAGCTCGCCCAACACCCCAGGCCTGCGGGCGCTGCAGGCGCCGGGTGTGCTCGGCGCGCTGCTCGAGCGCAGCTGCGCGGCGGCCGGGGACACGCCGGTCTTCTTGAAGCTCGCCCCCGATCTGGAGCCCGAGGCCTTGGCCGAGGCGGTGGAGGTCGCGGTCGCCGCGGGCTGCGCCGGCCTCGTCGCCACCAATACGACCCTGACGCGCCCGGGGACGACAGGCCGGCTGGAGGAGGCGGGCGGCCTGTCGGGCGCCCCCCTGTGGCCCCTGGCTTCGGAGCGCATCGGTCAAGTCGTGGACGCCGCGGCGGGCCGCGTCCCGGTCATCGGCGTCGGTGGCGTGTCCGACGCCCGCCAAGCGCAAGCGCTGCTCGCGCGCGGCTGCGCGGCCGTGCAGATCTACTCCTCCTTCATCTTCGGGGGGCCCGGCCTCCCGGCGCGGCTCGGCCGGGAGCTCACCGCGGCCCGCCTCGGAGCCGCCTCGTCGATCTCGATGGACGAAGGCAATGAACCATCGAGCCGCTAAGAAATGCGTCGAGGGGGCTTGCGGCTTTGAGAGGGCGGAATATAAGGCGGGGGCGCGAGGGTGCTGCGTCAGCGGCTCCTCTGACCCCCGCTGTGAACCCGAAAGGGTGAACATGCGGGTGGGGTAGTTCGGCGCTCCTGCGGGAGTAGCTCAGTTGGTAGAGCACGAGCTTGCCATGCTCGTGGTCGCGGGTTCGAGTCCCGTCTCCCGCTCCATTTAACGCCGAACCTCCCCTGCGCGGGAGTAGCTCAGTTGGTAGAGCACGAGCTTGCCATGCTCGTGGTCGCGGGTTCGAGTCCCGTCTCCCGCTCCACCTTTGAACGCCGCTTGGTCCGCCAAGCGGCGTTCAGCCTTTTTCCGGCGCGCGCAGCGCATCGGCCGCCCCGCGAAGGGCGGCCGGCGCGGGCGGGGACGGCGCTCTGCTTAGAACGGCGTCGGGCCGCCGGTCCCGATGAGGGCCTCCAGCTCGGCCACGGTGCGCTCCAGCTCGGGGCTGAGGCTCTGACCGCCCTCGGGGGTCACCAGCACGTCGTCCTCGATGCGGATGCCGCCGAAGCCGAGCCAGCGCTCGGCCACGTCCAGGCGAAGGGCGTCGGCGAAGCGGTCGGTGAGCACCCGGTCGCCCAAAATGGCGGGCACCACGTAAAAGCCGGGCTCGATGGTCACCAGCATGTTGGCCTCGAGGTCGAGGTCGAGGCGCAGGTAGCCGGTGCCGAACTGGGCGGAGCGCGTCCGGCCCGGGGCGTAGGCCGCGCGGTCGCCGAAGACCTCGAGGTCGTGCACATCGAGGCCAATCAAGTGGCCGAGGCCGTGGGGGAAGAACAGCGCGTGCGCTCCCCGCTCGACCAGCCCGTCGGGATCACCGATGAGCAGCCCTTCGTCCACCAGGAAGCGGGCGAGCACCCGACAGGCCTGCAGGTGCAGGTCGCGGTACCGCAGGCCCGGGCGGATCGCGGCGATGGCCTCGGTCTGCGCCTGCAGGACGGCCTCGTAGGCGGCGCGCTGCCGCCCGTCGAAGCGGCCCGACACCGGCCAGGTGCGGGTGATGTCGGAGGCGTAGCCGTCGGGCGCCTCGCCGCCGCCGTCGAGGAGCAGGAGCTGCCCGGCTTCGAGGGTGTTGGGGTGGCTGTGGTTGTGCAGCACCTCGCCGCGAACGGTGAGGATGGTGTCGTAGGCGGTGCCGCGCCCGCCGGCCCGCAGGCAGCCCTCAAACAGCGCGAGCAGGCTCTCCTCGGTGCGGCCAGGGCGGGTGTGGGCCATCGCGAGGCGGTGGGCCCGCACGCTCACGGCGGAGGTGGCCCGGAGCGCCTCGAGCTCCACCGGCTCCAGGCGCCGGCGCATCGCGATGACGGCGTCAATGAGCGCCTCATCCCCGTTCGGACCGCCGAAGCGCAGCGGTCGGCCGGCGATGGCCCCGGCGCGGGCGCAGGCGACCGGATCCGAGACGGAGAGGGTGGCGGGGCGGCGGTCGCCCACCGCGGCCTCGAGGCTGGCGATCGGCGCGCTCCGCTCAAAGCCCAGCGCCCGGGCCCGGTCGGCGTTGCTGACGACATGACCGTGCCACAGGCCGTCATCGTCGGCGGGCGGGGTCAGGAACAGCGTGTCGCCGGCCTCGTCCATCAGCAGCGCGGCGCCCGGCTCGTCGCAGCCCGTGAAGTAGAGGAAGCTGCTGTCTTGTCGAAACCGCAGCAGGTTCATCGGCAGGTTGCGCTGGATGGTCCCGTTCCCGATCAACAAGATCGGACCAGGGACTGCCGCCCGGAGGCGGGCGCGGCGGTCGGCGTGGACCTGCACGCCAAGGCTGGCGGCGCTGGGACGAAGGGCAGGGGCGTTCATCGACGACTCCAGGGCTCAGGCGGGCAGCAGGTCGCGGCGGCGAACGAGCGCTTCGAAGGGGTAGCCCGCGGCGCGGACCCGCTCGGCGGCGCCCTCCTCTCGGTCGACCACCACCAAGACCTGAACGACCTTCAGGCCCGATGCCTCGGTGTTCTCGATGGCCCGCAGCAGGCTCCCGCCGGTGGTGACCGTGTCTTCGATGACGCAGACGGGCGCCCCTGCCGGCAGGTTCTCCCGGCCCTCGACCCACAGCATGCGCCCGTGACCCTTCGGTTCTTTCCGGACCATAAAGCCGTGGACCTCGCGCCCCTGCAGCGACGAGAGGGCCGCCACCGCGCCGGCGATGGGGTCCGCACCGCTGACCGGGCCGCCCACCGCGGTGACCTCGGGCAGGAGCCGGGCCAGCACCGCCTCGGCGATCAAGCGGGCGCCGCGGGCGTGCAGCGTGGTCTGGCGTGCGTCGACGTAGAGGTCACTTTTTGCGCCGCTCGCGAGGGTAAAGTCGCCCCATCGGACGGATCGCTCGCGGAGGAGCTCGACCAAGGGGCGGATATCGGTGCTCATGGTGCTCTCTGGCGCCGCGCTCATGCCGGCCAAGCGAGGGTGTTGAGCCACTGGCAGAGCCCGTCGAAGACCTGCTCCTGCTCCGGCTCGTTGAAGAGCTCATGGTAGAGCCCACGGTACAGCACCAGCTCGTGCGGGCCGCCCCAGCGCTCGGCCACGGCGACGCTGGCCTTGTGATCGCAGATCTGGTCGGCGTCCGAGACCATCATGCGCAGGGGAACCGAGCAGCGACCGGGGTTGGCCTGCACGCGCTCGCTGGCCGCCAGCATCTCCATGCCCCAGCGGGGGCTGATGGTGCCATAGACGAGGGGATCGGCCTCGTAGGCGCGAACCACGGCCTTGTCGCGGCTGATGAGGCTGGTGTCGATCTCGTTCTTGAGCGGCAGCCACGGGAAGATGCGGCTGAGCACCCGCGCGGCCTTGATCTTCATCGGCGGCGCCACGATCGCCGGCCGGACCAGGGGGTTGCTCAGCGCGAGGCCGAGCAGCGGCGGGGCGATGGGCTCCAAGACCGCGTCCAGGCTGACCAAGCCGCCCATGGAGTGCGCCACCAACGCAAACGGCTGTCCGATCGTGGCGGCCGCGGCCCGGAGGTCCTCGGTGTAGCGCCGCCAGCGCTCGACGTGCCCACGCCGCCCTTCGCTGGTGCCGTGGCCGCGCAGCTCGACGAAGGTGACCCGAAAGCCGGCACGAACGAGCCGCTCCGCGACATGTCCATAGCGCCCGACGTGCTCGGCCAAGCCATGCACCAAAAGGACGTTTCGGACGTTCTCTTCGCCCCATCGGCTGAGGTGAATGCGCGTATTGTCGGCGGATCGGGTCTCAAGGGACTTCAAGGGGGCTCCTGGGTGGGGGCGCCTGCGGGGCGGTGCGAAGCCTACTCCGGCACCCACTCTTCGGGCATCGGTCGGGGGTCTGCGGGCGGCGGCGGGGCCTCCGCTTCGGGCGCAGCCTCAGTGGGTGGCTCCGCCGCGGGGATCGGCTCGGTGGGCGCCGCTTCGACGGGCAGCACCTCGGTCGGCGCGGGGGCGGGCGCCTCAATGGCGGCCTCGGGCTGGGCCGGCGGCGCGGGCGGGGCGGTGACAGGCGGACGTTCGTCGAGCAGCGCGAGGCTCAGGCCCGGCCAGAAGGTGACGACCCCCAAACAGAACAACATCAACAGCATGAACGGGATGCAGGCCCGAATGACCTGGACGATCGACCGCTTGAACACCGTGGAGGCGACGAACAGGTTGATGCCCATCGGCGGGGTCAGGTAGCCGAGCTCCAGGTTGACGATGAAGATGA
>CANHON010000203.1 GCA_947462115.1 Deltaproteobacteria bacterium
ACCCGCACCGCAGGCGTGGCGCGTCGCTCTCGCGCGCCGAGGCCAGCCCCGTCGTCCTCGGGGGCCCTCGAGGGCGGACCCGCAGCGCCAACGGGAAGCAGGAGCCCCATGTCCGCCGCCGCGCTCAACGCCCGCCTCGCCGCGGAGCACCCTGCCGCCGCCCGCTGCCTGTCGCCCCTCGGGGCGCGGCTCTACTTCCCGCGGGGCATCCCGGTGCAGGCCAAGGAGGCGGCGGCCTGCGCCTATAACGCCACGATCGGGCAGCTCCGCGGGCCGGATGGGCACGCCGCGCCGCTCGACGCCCTGCGTCGCCTCGTGCCGGCGCTCGACGCCGACCAGTCCTTCCTCTATGCCCCCCAGGGCGGCCTTCCGAACTTGCGGGACCGGTGGGCGGCGCGCCTCGCCGAGCGGGCGAGCCCGGGCTCCGCCCCCCTGAGCCGCCCCTTCGTCACCAGCGGGATCACCCACGGCCTGAGCCTGCTGGCGGACCTTTTCGTCGGTCCCGGCACCGAGGTGCTGCTGCCGAGCCCCTGCTGGGACAACTATGCCCAGGTTTTCGGCACACGCAGCGGCGGGATCCTCCGGTCCTACTCCGCGCTGAGCCCCGAGGGCTTCTCGGTCGAGGGCTTCGCGGCCGCGGTGGGCGCGCTCCGGGGGCCGGCGGTCGTGGTGCTGAACTTCCCGAGCAACCCCGGCGGATACGCGCCGAGCGCCGCCGAGGCCGACCAGCTCGTCGCCGTCCTCACCGCCCACCCGGGCCCGCTCGTCGTCCTCTGCGATGACGCCTACCAGGGCATGGTGTGGGACGCCGAGCGCCCGCCGCACAGCGTGATGCACCGGCTCGCCGCGGTCGCGGACCCGGAGCGCCTGCTGGTGGTGAGCACCGATGGCGCCACCAAGGAGCTGTTCTACTTCGGCGGCCGGGTCGGCTTTGTCACGGCGGTCCTGCCCGGGGGCGGCGGGGCGGCGCTGGAGGAGAAGCTCACGGCGGCGATCCGGGTGTCGGTGTCCTCGGTGAGCGGAACGGCCCAGGCCATCGTGCTCGCCGCGCTGGACGACCTCGCGCTGCTGGCCCAGCGCGAGGCCCTCCACGCCGACCTCGCGGCGCGCTGGGCCCGCCTCCGCGACGGGCTCGAGGCCGCAGGGGTGCCGGCCTGGCCGTTCAACGCCGCCTTCTTCGCGCTCCTGCCAGCGCCGACCGACGCAGAGGAGCTGCGTCACGCCTTTTTGAAGGACGGGCTCGGCTTGGTCAGCGCGGCAGCGGGCCCCAACCTGCGGCTGAGCTACGCCTCCCTCCAGCTGGACGACATCGACCCCGTGGTCGAGATCCTCGCGAAGCGGCTCGCTCGCTAGCCCGCCCCTGAAGGGCCGACGGCCTGGCCCCAAGCACACACACGACAAAAGCCGCCCGAGGCCATTCGGCCAAGGAGCGGCTCAAACCCAGGCCCCAGTGGCGCCTGGACCGGGCTTCAGGCCCGCTGGCGCCGGCGGCGGCCCAGGCCCACGAGGCCCGCGAAGCCGACCAACAGCAGGCCAGCGGCCTCCTCCTCGGAGTCGCTGCCGCAGCCGGTCTCGGAGGGGGTGAACTTGGGCGAGGCTTCGACGAGCGGCTCGTAGTCGCCGATCTCGGTGTCGATCTCGACCGGGGGAGCGGTGTCGGTGCCGCCGTCGTCGGTGCCGTCCGCGCCGTCGGCCGTGCCGTCCGCGCCGTCGGCCGCGCCGTCCGCGCCGTCCGCGCCGCCGGTGTCCACGGTGCCCGTGTCCACGGTGCCCGTATCGGTGGTGCCGGTGTCCACGGCGCCGGTGTCCACCGCGCCGGTGTCCACCGCGCCGGTGTCGACCACGCCGGTGTCCGGGGGCGGCGTGGGACGATCAGCGCCGAGGAGCAGGCCAGAGAGGACAGAGCCCCCGACGAGGAGAGCGGCGAGGGCTACGGGGAAGCTCATGGTGGCTCCAAGCAAGCGAGGGATCCGATTGAATGGCCGAGCTGACCTGCGCGCGCGCCTCCACAGAGGCCAATCGGGCGCGGACCGCTCGTCGACCCCAGCAGTATAGACCGTCGAAGCGGATCGCGCGAGCCGTGGGGCGGCCCGCCGCGGATGTCCGTAGCCACGCGTGCACCACCGCTCGGCAGGGCTGACAAGGGGCTGCAAAGCCTCCCGCCGAGCCCCCACGCGCCGCTCGCCTCCGGTAGCGTGGCGCTTCGCGCCGCGGCGCCCCCCGA
Source organism: Deltaproteobacteria bacterium (assembly GCA_947462115.1). Classification (GTDB taxonomy): domain Bacteria; phylum Myxococcota_A; class UBA796; order UBA796; family UBA2385; genus JAEUKK01. The sequence continues at coordinate 2,225 of CANHON010000203.1, forward strand.
GCCCCGCCCCACCGGCGAGCGGAGAACCCCATGAGCACATCCTCCCGCATGTACGGAAGCCTCGCACTGATCTTCTGGATGTCGGCCTGTGAGCGCACGCCCAGCAAGGTCAACACCCAGGATCTGGAGGCGGCCTCGGTCACCGGCAAGATGAAGACCCTCTGCCGGGGCCTGGAGATGCGCGACGACGACGTGCGTCGATATGCCGCTGAAAAGCTTGACATGGTGACGGAGCCCATCGCGGCCGAGTGCATCTGCACCACCCTGACCGCCGGGCCCGGCGCCGAAAAGCTCGGGTGGGACCCCGCCATCGTCGAGGGGCTCAAGCGCACCAGCCGCGACGACCTCGCGGGCTGCGTGGTCGCCGTGGCGAAGCGCGCGGATCTCAAGGAGCGCCTCCGCGCGGTGTCGAGCATGACGTCGATGACGGCCCCGGTCGCCCGGCAGGCCCTCATCGACATCGCCGTCGAGGCCGGCGCCGAGACCGACGTTCGCCTCAGCGCGCTCAACGCCGTGGCCGGCGCCCCCGCCACCAAGGCCCAGGTGCTCGGCCTGCTGGCCAGCGACGCCGAGCCCACCGTGCGCCGTGCGGCAGCCACCGGCCTCGGCGCCTTGGTCGAGCCCGACGTCACCGCCGCCCTCCTCAAGGCGGCCGCCGAAGACGCGGATGGCGCCGTCCGCGGCGCGGCGCTGCTCGGCGTCAAGCGACATGGCGTGGCCGAAGCCGACGCGATGCTCTGCACCGCCATGCAGAACGACGAGAGCCCCGCCGTGCGCGCGGTGGCCATCGGCGCCTTCAAGGGAACGAAGCGGCCCGAGGGCGTGGAGTGCCTGCGCAAAGCCGCCCTGGTTGAGCAGGCGGACCCCGACGTGCGCGCCAAGCTGCTGATGGTGCTCAAGTCCTCGCCGACCCCCGAGGCCGCCAAGGTGCTCTGCGACGCCATTCCCTTCTGGGTCAAGACCTACCTCAAAGAGGGCATGGTCGACAAGGTGCCCAGCAGCGACATCATCCGCGCCCAGAACGACCGTGACTGGGACAAGAGCCTCGCCTGCGCCGAGGCCGCTCAGCGCCAAGCCGGCGGCTACAGCTGCTACGGCAAAAAATACGTGGCGAGCTGGGTGAAGGAGCTCGGCGGAACCAGCTTCGAGCCCAAGTGCCCTGGGTACAACGACTGAGCTGCGCAGGGCCGGTTCGGAGCGGCAATTCGCGGCGGGGCCGCCTCCCCGGCCCGGTGACGCCGCGCTAAGCCCCCCTTGTCCGAGCTGGCGGCACGCCCGCCTCCCGAGGCGCGGCCTTGTTGCCGCCCCCCCGCGGGGACATTCGGCCAGGAAGAGGAGCATCGGCATGGGTTCGTTGGTCGAGACCATCAAAGACACGCGGAAAAGAGCGGGCGTTTTGGACGATTGCGAGCGGCTCATCGCCGCCGAGGTGGACGACAAGGGCGGGCTCACCGGCCTCGCGGTCAAGGCCGCCTACAAGTCGGTACGCAGCCTCCGGCCCGACATGATCCGCAGCTCGATGGACGCCCTGCTCGACGACTTCTCGCACCAGGTCGATCCCTTCTGGGTAGACTGCCAGTCCAAGGGAGAAGGGCCGCGGCCCTACTTCACCCGGCGCGCCGCCGACGTGGCCAACGCGCTGCTGCAGATCACCGACCAGCGGGCCCACCGCAGCCAGCACACCGTGCTCGTCCGGGCCTACGGCCAGCTCCGCCCCAAGGCGGTGGACTACATCAGCGCGGCCATGCCCCGCTTCGCTGACCTGTTGCAGCGCCACGCGTCCTGACCCCGTCGCCCGCGCCCCCCGCGCACCGAGGAGAGCCCATGTCTGCCCAACCCTTCCGCCTGCTGCCCCTCCTCCTGCTCAGCTTCGCTTGCACCAGCGAAGAGAAGGCCGACGCGGACACCGCGACCGATGAGGCCGATGCGGACGCCGACGCGGATGCCGACGCGGATGCCGACGCGGACGCCGACACCGACAGCGATGTGCCACAGACCGCGGCCGTGTCCGGTCGGGTGATCGGCCCCTCCGGTGAGCCGGTCGTCGGCGCCCAGATGCGCCTCTGCCACTACACCTGCCGCACCGCCAACACCGATAGCACCGGTGCTTTCGAGTTCACCGAGGCTGAGGCCTTCAACCACACCCTGGCGGTCGTGGTGCTCGGCAACGAAGACCTCGCCGTGCCCCACAGCATCGTCGAGCTGGAAGATGGCGAGGTCATGACGCTGAGCCAGCCGATGGTGCTGCCCGCCTGGAGCCACCGCCAGACGCTGGGCGGGCCGGCCGAGGTCAGCATCGACGGCTTGGAGATCGACGCCGATCCCGCCGGCATGACCTTCGGCAGCTACTCCCCGAGCTTCGACGCCTACGTCTCCGGCGTCCGGATGGACCCGGCCGAGGCCGGCATCTCCCGGGACGCCCTGCCCGGCGAGCCCCTGGCCATGTGGTACCTCGGCAACTTCGACACCACCGTCGCGCCCGCGTGGCCCTTCCGCTTGGCCGACGACCTTGGCCTCGAGGTCGGCGCCACGCTGCAGGTCTGGTCGACCTCCAACGAGGACAAGACCTGGATCCAGACCGGCACGGCAACCGTCACCAGCGACGGCAAGATCGAGAGCGACGTCGGCGGTGGGATCACCAAGCTGACCACCCTGGCGTTCATCGCCGACTGATCCGCCGAAGGGGGCGCGCCACGGACTGGGCGCGCCGCCCGGCTCAGCGCCGCCGGAAGTCCGCCCAGATCGCCGCGTGGTCGGACAGGGCGGGCTCGGCGCCCTGCAGGCGACAGGCCGTGGCCCGCTCGGCGAGCTCGGGCGAGCACAGCACGTAGTCGATGCGCCAGCCCCGGTTGAGCGCCCGCGCTTGGCCACGGTTTGACCACCACGTGTAGGCCTGCTGCTCGGGGTGCAGGGCGCGGTACAGGTCGACCCACCCCGAGGCGAGCAGCTCGGTCATCCACGCCCGCTCATGCGGGAGGAAGCCCGAGCTGTCCTTGTTGGACTTGGGGTTGTGGATGTCCCGCTCGGTGTGCGCGATGTTGAGGTCGCCGCACACGAGGACCGGCCGGCCCTCGGCGAGCAGGCGGTCCATCAGCCCGCGGAGGTCGCCGAGGAAGGTGTCCTTCACAGCCTGGCGCTGCTCCCCCGACGAGCCGGAGGGCGCGTAGAGGCTGACGATGGTCGCCTCGGGGGTGTCCACCCGGCAGAAGCGGCCCTCGAGGTCCGCCAGCGGCAGGCCGCAGCGAACGGTGGGCCCGCCGATCACCGGCAGGCGAGTCCAGACCGAAGCACCGCTGTATCCCTTCTTTTCGGCGTCCGCTTGGGCGGCGGTCCAGCCAGGGGGCGGCAGGTGCGAATCCTCCAGCTGATCGGTCTGGATGCGCAGCTCTTGGAAGCACACCACGTCCGGGTTCGCGTCGTGAAGGAAGGGCATGAGCCCCTTCTTGCTCGCGGAGCGGAGCCCGTTGACGTTCATGCAGGTGAGGCGCCACGTGTCGGGCGCGGGCGGCTGCGGCGGTCCGCTGACCCCAGGCCAGCCGTAGCGGGGCAGCGGCGCGGGGGCCGCGGCGCGCTTGGCGATGGGGCGCTTCGTGGGCGGGTTCGGCGGGGGGGCTTCGTCCATCGGGCACCTCGGTGCGGAGGGGGGACCGCGGTCGCGTTATCCCCGCGGCCGGGGCCATGGCGCCCCTGCGGAGGCCAGCATGTCGCAAAGCGATCAGCCACACCAGCAGCTGGGGGCGCGCCCGTGGTTCGTGGCCGGCGCGAGCGGCTACACCGGCCAGGCGGTCGTCCGTGCGCTCCGCGCGGCCGGCGCGCCGGTGGTCGCGCACATCCGCCCCGGCAGCGCGCAGGCGGCGACGCTCCGGCCCGCCTTCGAGGCCCTCGGGGCCACCGTGGACCAGACCCCGTGGGCGCCCGAGGCCCTGCGCGCCCGCATCGCGGCCCTCGCACCCCGGGGGGCCTTCGCTTTGCTCGGGACCACCCGCGCGCGCGGCGCGGCCGAGGCCAAGCGGGGCGAGGCCCCGAGCACCTACGCCAGCGTAGACCAGGACCTGAGCCTGATGCTGCTCGCGGCCTGCGCCGCTGAGACCAGCGTACCCCGGCCGATCTTCGTCTACCTGTCTAGTATGGGAGCGGACCGCCCCGGCGGCAACGCCTACCTCGCGGCCCGGCACCGCGTGGAGGCAGAGCTCCGGGTGGGCGCGCTGCCCTACCTCATCGCCCGCCCGGCCTTCATCACCGGCCCCGACCGCGGAGAGGATCGCCCCGCAGAGCGCTGGGGGGCCGCGGCCACCGACGGCCTCCTCGACCTCGCCCGGGCGCTCGGCGCCAAGCGCTTCGCCGACCGCCTGCACAGCATCGACGCCGCAGGCCTCGCGCGGGCCTTGGTGGCCTTCGCCCTGGAGCAGTCCCGCGGCCCGGAGGCTCCGATGGACCCGAGCATCCCCACCGGTCGGGTGCTGGACGCCGAGCACCTCCAGCGCGCCGCCCGCGGCGAGCGCTGAGCCAGCGCCAAAACCGCACAAGGGCGCCCGGTTGGACGGGCACCCTGCGTGGGTAGGCCGAAGCGCCGCTGATCAGGCGGTGAGCTTCTGGACGGCGGCGACGAGCAGGTCGGCCTTGAAGGGCTTGACGATCCAGCCCTTCGCGCCCGCGGCCTTGGCGCGCTGGATGAGGGCAGGCTGGCCTTCCGTGGTGAGCATCACGATTGGCAGCCCGGCGTGCCGGCCGGTGGCGTGTACGGCCTCGATCATGTCGATGCCGTTCATGCGGGGCATGTTCACGTCGCAGATCACCATCTTGATGTCCGGGGTGCTGCTGATCTTGTCTTGCCCATCAACGCCGTCCACTGCCTCGACAACGTCGAAGCCGGACTGGGCGAGGGCCAGGCGAACCTGCTGGCGGACGGTGGCGGAGTCGTCAACAACGAGGACCTTCTTCGACATGGGGAGCTCCTGCCCGAATCTTCGGGCGTGATGAACCACGCGGACCGGAGGGCGCGCGCAGGGGTAGGAACGGGGTTGAGCATGGGGCCAACCCAAGGGGCCGGCATCGGGGCTGCGTGAAGCGGCGCAACGGCGCCAAGACGCAACTTAGAAGAACAGAAGATCGCCTTCGGACTGGCTCAGGTCGACCGCTGACTCGTTCTTTTCGAGCACGAAGCCCGACTCGACGGTCGCCTCAAACCAGGCCTCGATGGAGCCTTTGCTCGACAGGTACGCTTGGCGCTCGGCGATGCCCGTCCGGCGCTTGCCAACGTCCATGCGCAGGCCGGTGATGACCATCGGTGTCCCCATCGCCAGCACGAGATCATAGGCCAGCAGACGGTTCTTGATGCGTCCAAGGAGCTGGTTGCTCAGCTCGCCAGCCCAGTCGCGCACCTGCTCTTCGGTGGGCTGCGCCGAGATCACGTTGGTGCTCTCGAAGAAGTCATAGGTCGCGGCGATCGCGAGGTTTCCCCGCATCTCTCCGCTGGTAAAGCCGACCACCGACACCATCTCGCTGGGCGACACCGGTGGGACCACCGGGCTCGCGTCTACGCCATAGTCGGCGAGCAAGTCCACGATGCATCCGGCCAGCAGCTCCGAGATGACCGCTTCGTTCTGCGTTTGAGACATCCTCTCTCCCTCCTGGGGGGTGCCCAGCTCAGCCGCTGGACCGCGCCCCGCCCCCCTGGAGTCGGAACCGGCCACCCGGAGCATGAGGCCTGAACAGCGCTGATCCCGATCAGCCTGCGCCGCGCCTTGACGAACCGGCCCCGGTCGGTGATGGCCGAGCCAACGGAGGTTTGATGACCGACCCTAGCCCCATCGTACACATCCAGCTCGACGGCCCTGGCAAGAACGCCCTTGGAACGCCGATGTTCCAGTGGCTGATCGCGCAGATCGACGCCGCTGCCGGCCGACCGATCTTGCTGTCGGGGCGCAACGGCGCCTTCTCGGCCGGCCTCGACCTCAAGGAG
>CANHON010000204.1 GCA_947462115.1 Deltaproteobacteria bacterium
GACGTCCGATGCGGTGCCTTCGATGAGGAAGGTGTCTACGCAGTAGTCGTCGGGGTAGAAGCCGAACCACCGCTCGCTCACCGAGATGTCGCCCTCCGCGGTGCTCGCGCCCTCGCCGTAGTTGTAGAAGAGAGGCCCGCCGGGGCAGGAGGTGAGGCCGCAGTCCCAGATGAAGCGGTAGGCTTCGGGCACATCTTCGGGGCAGCCCGCGCTGGCGCCGTCGCCGCCCCCGCCGTCTCCGCCGGCCTCCCCGGCGCCCTCATCGCCCGCAGCGCCGGCAGAGTCGGTGCTGCTCGCCTTCTCGCCGCCGCAGCCGAGGGCGAAGGACAGGGGGAGGGCGGCTGCCCAGACCGCGGCGCGGCCGCGCAAAAGGTGAGTCGAGGCGTTCATCGTGGCTCCATCGGGTGGGGTCCGCTCCCCGCCGCCGATGCTACCGCGGCGGGCCGCGCGCGTCCCCCAGCGCCGCACGAGGGGCCACCCACGGTTGGGGGCTCAAGGCTGGCTGAGGCCCTCGGCGTCGTCCTCGCCTGGCCAAGCGATCGGATGGGACGGCACATACAGCAGCACTTCGCGGGCGCGGCGGCCGTCGAGCACCCCGGAGTAGTGGAAGCGGCGCCGGTTCATCCCGTAGCGGAAGTCGCTGCCGGTCAGGCGCGCGCGCAAGCGGTAGAGCGGGGTCATCCAGCCGCCCGGGACCGGCAGGCCCACCCGGCCCCAGCTGTTGATGCAGGCCGACAGGGGCAAGGTGTCGGCGCCCGGCACGTTGAAGACGCCCTCTGCGTCGCTAAAGATCGCCTTCACCAGCGCGGTGCAGCCGTCCTCAATGGTGAGCAGGTTGAGCATCGGATCGTAGCCAGCCGGCCGCAGGCAGAGCGCGCTCTCGAGGTAGTCGAAGATCTGGCTGCCCGTGCCCGGCGCCAGCACCTCGGCCATGCGCAAAACGACGATCGACAGGCCCGAGAGCCCCATGCGGGCGCAAGCCGTGACGTCCGCCTCCACCCGGTCTTGGACCCACTGCGGAAGCACCCCATGGAGGTTGAGCGGGTGGTCCTCTCCGATGAGCACCGGAAGATCGCGCTGCATCTGGTAGACCGCGCTGTCGCTGCGCACCACGAGGCGGCGGATGGTGGGGTGCCGCTCGGCGAGCTCGAGGATGGCCCGCAAGCTCTCGACGTTGAAGGCGTGGACCCGGCTGCCCTGGGCGTGGGCCGAGCGGTGCTGCGCGAGGTGAACGACGGTGTCGATGCCGCGGTCGCGGGCCGCCCCGAACAGCATGTTGCGGATCCGGCGCTCTTTTCCCATATCGACCTGCACGACCGACAGGCGATCGGGGTCGGGGTCGCGCACCACGAAGGACTCGGCCGGCTCGCCGGTGATGGCCAGCACATGGGCCACCCGGGAGTCGGTGAGCAACAAGCGCACGAGGCGCTCGCCCAGCGGCGTGCTGGCGCCGGTGACCAGCACCCGCCGGCCGGGATCGGCGAAGTGGCCGGAGGAGGCGAGGAGCTCGTCGAGGGTGGGGCCGCCGGTCATGCAAAGACCCCGGGGCGCTCGGCCAGCCCGCGCTGAATGAGCGCCTGGACCGCCGCCTGCACCCGCCCGGCGACCGCCCGGACGACCTTGGGATCGTCGGCGTCCTCGGGCGAGAACTCTTCGTGAACAGCGATCGGCTCGCCATAGTAGAGGTAGTAGCGCACCGGCAAGGGCAGCGGCACGGCGGGGATCGGCACGCCGGGGATGCCGAACATGCGCCCGAGCCGCCGGCTGGTGAACAGCGCGGGGAGCTGCTCTTCGCCGCCCACGACCCCGACGGGCACGATGGGCGCGCCGTGGCGGATCGCCATCTCGGCGTGGCCTTCGCGGAAGCGCTGGAGCTTGTATCGATCGCGGAAGGGCTTGAGGATCCCGGGCGTGCCCTCGGGGAAGATCAGCAGCAGCTCGCCCGCCTCGAGCAGGGTCTGGGCGTTGCCCCGGGAGCCGCCCACCATGCCGCCCCGGGCGAAGAAGGTGCCGATGAACGGCAGCGATGGCACGAAGTGATCGGCGATGGCCCGCACCACGCGCGGCGGGCGGGTGTTTCGGAGCACATCGCTCCAGATCATCATGCCGTCGATGGGGATGTTGCCCGAGTGGTTGGCCGCGATGACCGCCGGCCCGGTCTGGGGCAGGCCCTCGTGCCCAAAGCTCTTGACCCGAAAGTACCGTTCGTAGAGCGGAGACACGACCGCTTGCCCAAAGGCGACGTGATCCGGGCTGAGCCCGAAGGGGTCGAAGCCGTGGCCGGCGTCTCGGAAGTGCAGCTCGCGCAGCCGATCGAGCTCGGCGTCCGGCAAGGCGAGGTTGGCGAAGGCGCGGGAGAGGCTGGGGAGCTGCGGCATGCGCCAAAGTAACCCAGGCCCCACCGGGGCCGCCGCTCAGCCCCCGCCGTTGCTGACCGGATCCGCCGGAGCCGCCCGCTCAGCGGCCTCGGGGTCTCCTGCCCGGCGCTCGACCTCGGCCAGCAGCGCGCGGAGCTGCCCCTGCAGGCTGCGGGCCGCCGCCCCACGCGCCAGCCCCTGCTGGGCGAAGCTGCGGGCCTCGCCGAGAACACCGCGCCGCAGCGCCTCTCGGCTTAGTCGCAAGGCGGCGTCCGCCCCGACGTTGGGGTCAGCGTGGCTGATCAGGGGGCGCAGGGCGGACTGAAAGGCCGCCCGATCTCCCCGCGCCAAGGCCTCGCTCGCGCGGCTCCAGGTGGGCTCGAGCTCCGGGTGATCCTGCCGGAGGCGCGCCGTCGTCCCTGGCGCGGGGCGCGGCTCCGCCGTCCCAGGCCCGGTGCCCTCCGCTTGGTCGAGCTCAGCGATGGGCGCCGCCTCGTTGACCGCCAGCGCTTCGGCGGGCTCGGCGGCGAGGTCGGCCTCCGCGCGCGGCGCCGCCCCCTGTGCAGGCGCCGGCCGCGCGTCCCGGCTGCTGGGCGTCCGCTCGAGGCGCTTCTCGGCGCGCTCATCCCGCGGGCGCGCCGCGCCGACCGGAGCGGGGCTGGCGCCGAGGCTGTCGGGGACGGAGGGCTCGGCCCGCCGCTGCGCCTGCGCCTCACCACCGGCCGCTTCGTCGTCCGCCACGGCGACGGGCGCCGACTTCGCCGGACGGGCGGCGGGCGCTGCGGAGGCAGCCGTGCCCCGGCTGACCGGCGCCGGCTTCGACGCGGGGCTGGGCGCCGGCGGCGGGGGCGGGGCCACAGCCGGCGCACCGCCCGACCCCCAGGACGCCGCCTGGTTCGCGGACTCCTTCTTCGCCTCCGGTCGATCCCCGCTGCGCCCGACAGCCTGGAGGTCTTCGGCCGCGCCGCCGCCCACCTCCTCCCGGCTCGAGTACGCCCGGCCCGAGGCCCCTCGGCTCGCGACCTCCGGGCTCGGGTCCTCCAGGCTCGCGTCCTTTCGGCTCGGGTCCTTTCGGCTGTCCTTTCGGCTCGAGTCCTGCTGGCTCGGGGCTGGCGCGCTGGGGGCGTCCCAAGCCGGCGCCGCTGCGCCGAGCTGAACGGTCGGCGGCCCGCCGCCCCGGGCTGCGCCGGCCCCGCCCAGAGGCGCCGCTGGGAGCGCTTCGCTGGAGGCCCCCTTGGATGCCTGAGCCGCGAGCGGAGCGCCCGCGGGCAGGCCCGCGTCGAGGGCCGGGGCCACCGAATCGGCCGCGGCTTCGGCGTCGCCCGCGCTCCCGAAGGCCTCGGCCTCCGCCACCATCGGGGCGTCGGCCGGCGCCCGCTTCGCCCGTGCCTCTTCGAGGGCCTGCTCGACGGAGGGGGGCTGCGCCGCCTGCTCTTCCAGCGGAGCGGAGGCAACCGACTGATCAGCCGGAGCATTGAGGCGAACGGGCAGCACGACAAAGGCGGCAGCCGCGGCCACCGCCAAGGCGCCCAGGCCCGCACCCCAGCCTTGCCAGCGACGGGGGGTCGCCGCCGCAGCCACCACCGTCCGGCCCCCCCCGCCCGCGACGAGCTGGAGGGCGGGGGCGCGAGACACGGGGGCCTCGGCGCGCAGCGGCCCTTCGCGCAGCGCGCCGAGCAGGGCGCCGACGTCCACCGTGGGTGCGGGCGGCGCAGCCGGCGAGGCCGCGGCGATCAGCCCCTCCAGCCCCCGGCCGGGCCCGCCGAGCGCGGCGGCGAAGGCCTCGGCCTCCGCGCGCTCCTCGTCGGAGATGGCCTCCAGATCATCGTCCTCGGCGAGGTCGGCGGCAGAGGGCAGCGCTTCGGGCGTCCAGCCATCCCGGGGGGCGCCCAGGCCGGCCGCCGGTCCTTGGGCGAGCGGCCCCGCCCGCAGCGAGCCCAGCAGGGCATCGACGTCCAGCACGGCGCTCGGCACGCGGTCTGGGGTGAGGACCCGCACGGCCTCGACCACCTCCGGCTCCAAGCCCTCCGGCGGCTCGGAGGGCGCGGGGGCCTCCAGCCATCGGGCGAGCAGCGCGGCGGACGGGTCGGACACGGGCGCTCCAGCGGTGCGGGGAGGGGTGAACAGGGAGGGGTGAACAGGGAGGACGCAGGGGATGAGGACGGCGGCGGCGGCGGGAACCGGCGGGCGGGCACGGGGTCTGGCTTAGGGGGGCCAACCCCCGCGGAAGGCCTTGGCGGCCCGGTGCAAGATCACGTCAAAGTTCCCGACCGTGACCCCGAGGATGGCGGCGCACTCCTCCCGATCGCGGTCTTCGATGAGGCGGAGCCTCAACGCGAGCGCGTAGCGGGGGTTGAGTCGAGAGAGCGAGGTCTCGACCATCAGGCGGGTCTCCTCGACCTCCGGCGCCCGATCGGGCGGCGGCGGCGGGGCGCCCATCGTGCGGTCGACCGCCTCTTCGGCGGTGTGGGACTGGTAGAAGCCCTGGCTGCGCTGGCTGGCGCGGTGAAGGTCGATGATGCGGTTGACGGCGATGCGCCGAAGCCAGAAGAAGATGCTGCGGTCGCCCGGGGTGAACTGGGTGATCCGCTCGAGCGCCAATCGAAAGGTGTCGCGGAGGATGTCCTCGGCCTGCTCCTGAACGGGCAAGCGAGGGAAGATGATCTGCCGGAACAGCTTGTCGCTGTACCAAGAGACCAGCTCGGCGGCGGCGCTGCGATCGCCCGCGTGCAAGCGCAGGATGACCTCGCGCTCCACATGAAGGTCGATCAAGTCGGGGACGGCGGCTGGCACCGGAGCGCCTCCTCTGACGCCCGCTCCACAGACGGACGGGGTGGCCCGAACCTTACACCGCGGGGCCGCCCGGCGCCCCAAACAGCGTCCCGCGGCCCAAAATCCAGGCGGGATCAGCGGCCCGCTTGAGCGCCCGCATCGAGGCGAGCTCGGACTCCCCGAGCTGATGGGCGAGCAGGGCGCGCTTGAGCTTGCCGATGCCGTGCTCGGCCGAGACGGTGCCGCCGAGGGCGACCGCGCGCTCCGCCAGCGAGCGGTAGACCAAGCGGGCCGCGGCCAGCTCCGCCGGGTCGCGGGGCAAAAGATTGAGATGCAGGTGATTGTCGCCGATGTGCCCAAAGCAGAGCTTGGGCAGGCGCACGGCACGGTACGCGGCCATCATCTCCGCGAGGGCAGCGTCAGGCACGGCAAAGTCCGTGCCGATCTTGGGCATGCCGTTGGCCACCACCCGCTCGTTGGTGCCGGCGGGGACGGCGTGCCGCACCGCTTCGAGGCGCCGGCGGCCCTGCTCGTCCTCGGCCACGATGGTGTGGTCCGCCAGCGCGCCGGCCTCGACCAGCGCCGCCCACCACAGCTCCAGGGGCGGCTCCCCCTCGTGCTCGATCTCGATGAACAAGGCGTCCGTGGCCGCGGCCGGCACGTGGGGGACCCGGGCCCGCACCATCTCCAGGGCGTTCTCGTCGTAGTACTCGATGGCCCGCGGGTTGAGGGGGCCCACCACACCGTCCCGACCGCGGGCCCGCTCGGCGTGGGCGCGGGCCTGCTCAACAAAGCCGAGGGTCGTCTCGAGATCGGGGAAGAAGGCCAGCAACGACAGCACCCCGGCGGGCGCTGGCCGCACCACCAGCCCTGCCCGGGTGACCACGCCGAGCGTGCCCTCGCTCCCGATCAGCAGGTCGAGCAGGTTGTGCGCCGGCGCGTAGCCAGCGGCCGTCTTGACCGGGGGCTCCGCCCAGCCGGGCGATGGCCAGCCGGCCGGCAACGGGTGGCTCCGATCGACCCGCTCGAGGAGCTGCCCGTCGGCGAGCACCACATCGACCCACTGGATCCAGCGCCGCGTCGGCCCGTAGCGAAACGAGCGCGCCCCGGAGGCGTTGCAGACGATCGCCCCCCCGACGCTGCACTCGTGCCGCGAGGTGGGGTCGGGCGGAAAGTGCAGGCCCTCGGCGGCCAGCCGATCTTGGTGCTCACCGAGCAAAACACCGCCGCCGACGTCATCGACAGCGTGGACCGCCGACAGGCGCTCGGTGGACAGCAGCAGCCCCCCCTCGGGCACCGCGGCCCCGGTGGTGCCGGTCCGGCGCGCGGTGATGGTCACCGGCAAGCCCTCGGCCTGGGCCCACGCCAGCGCGGCGGCCACCTCCTGGTCGCCGGATGGCACCAGCAGGGCCTCCGCCCGGCCGTGGGTGTTCGACGCGTCGGAGAGGTAGCCGAGAATGATGTCAGGGTCGGTGATGAGGCCAGGGGGTGCGCGCATGCCGGCGATCTAACCCGACGGCCGGGGCCTCCCCACGGCCCGATCGCGCGCCCGGGTAAGCGGCCGCAATTGCCCTTGTGGGACTTCCAGCTAAGGTGCGGGGGCCGAAGACCGAACCCAGTGACACAAATCGGTCATCCCCCTCCCCGAGGTGCCCCCATGGACTGCGAAGAGAGCCCCCTGGCGCCCCTCCTGCTGAACCTCTCGCCCCCCGCGCCGGCCCCGCTGCCGACCTCGAGCCTGCTTCGGGGCCCGAGCGCGATGATCGGCCTCGCGGTCATGCTGGGCGGCCTGGTCGCGCTCACCTGGGGCCTCACCGGACGCTTCGTCGGAGAGCTCGGGGTGTTTGGCCTCGGCGCGCTGGCGGTGGGCGGCGTGGCCTGGGCCCGGATCTCCAGCACGCCGGAGCGCTGAGCCCCGCTCAACCCTCGGCTTTCGGCTCGGGCGGGTAGCGGTGCGCCCCGCCCCAGGGGTCGCGGACCGCCCAGCCCTCGGCCGCGGGCTGCACCCAGGCCGGGCCCGCCGGCACTTTCCCGTAGCCCCCAGGGATATCCAGCACATAGCTCGGCTGACACAGGCCCGAGACCCGGCCCCGAAGCCCGTCCACGAGGGCGCGGCCGGCCTCCAGCTCCGCCCGAAGGTGCGCGGTGCCGGGCACGAGGTCCCCGTGGTGCAAGTAATAGGGCTTGACCCGCAGCCGCACCAGCGCGCGCAGCAAGGCCTCCAGCTGCTCGGGCGCGTCGTTCACGCCACGCAGCAGCACGCTCTGGGAGAGCATCGGCACGCCGGCGTCCACCAGCGCGCCGATCGCCTCGCGCGCGGCGGGGCTGAGCTCAAGGTGGCTGTTGCAGTGGAGGACCACCCACGCGGGTGTGGGCCGGCGGAGCGCCGCGACCAAGGCCGGGGTCACCCGGCGGGGCTCCACGACCGGCACCCGGGTGTGCCAGCGGACCACCTGAACGTGGGGAATGGCGTCAAGCGCGTCCATCAGCGCCGCGATGCGGTCGGCCGATAGGGCGAAGGGGTCGCCGCCGGTAACGATGACCTCCCAGATCTCCGGCCGCGCGCGCACCCAGTCGATCGCCCGGGCGAGGGACCCGGCGTCGAGGGCCGCGCCGCCCGGGCCGACCACCTCGCGCCGAAAGCAGAACCGGCAGTAGACCGGGCAGGCGTGCAGCGGCTTGAGCAGCACCCGATCCGGGTACCGGTGAACGAGGCCGGGGAGCGGGCTGTAGGCGTCGTCGCCGACGGGATCACTGCGCTCTTCGGGGGCGAGGCGGAGCTCGCGGGCATCGGGGATGAACTGAAGCCCGACCGGATCGCTCGCGGCCTCCATCTGATCGAGCATCGCGGGGGTGACCGCCACCGCGAAGCGCGCGGCCACCGCCTCGAGGGCCGGCAGCGCGGCCGCGTCCACCCACCCCTGAGCCGCGAGCTGGGCTGGGCTGCGCAGCGTCCGCCCGGGCGTCCCGCTCGCCGTCGCCTTGCTGGTGCTCATTCCGCGCCTCCC
>CANHON010000205.1 GCA_947462115.1 Deltaproteobacteria bacterium
GGCAGCCGGCTGCGCGGGCCGGGCTCGGCGGGGCCGGAGAAGGGGCGGGGCTCCATGGGCTGCGCGGCCTCCAGCGCCCAGGCCTGCTCCGGGCGGTGGCGGTCGCGCAGGCGGGGCATGCCCACCGAGCCGGGCCCCATCGCGTCGAGCAGGGCCGCTACCACGTCGGCGGTGGCCTCGCCGCCCCGGTGCGGGTCGAGGAGGTCGGCTTGGCGGCCGGCGAAGGGCTGGGGCTCGGGCAGCTCGACCGACAGGCGCTCTGCGGGGGCCAGGAGCTGGAAGCGCTCCATGCGGGCGCGCAGCAGGCGCAGCATGTGGCCAGGATCGCGGCTGGGTCGGCCGAGGCGGAGCTGCAGCTCTTGAACCGCGCCGTCGCTGAGGCCGAAGCGCACCACCACCGCTTGGGCGGCGGCAGCGGTGGCCAGCAGGCGCATGCACAGCTCGCGCAGCAGGCCGTTGAGCACGAACAGCAGGGCGCTCTGCTCGGTGGCGGGCTCGGGCAGGTCCCGGTGGGCGATGAGGGGGCCCGCCTCTGCCTGGGCGGACAGGCCGAGCGCGGGCAAGGCGCCCTGGGCCAGGGCGTGCGCGGCCACGCCTGCGGCGCCCAGCCGGCCGGCCACGGCGCTGCCCGACAGCGCGGCCAGCTCGCCCACGCGCCGCAAGCCCAGGCTGGTGAGCAGCGCGAGCTCGGCCGGGGGCAGGGCGAGGGCGCCGAGCGGCAGCGGGGCCAGGGCGGCCGGGCCCCCCTGGGGCGGCACCACCGCGTCGCCCTCTCCCCAGGTGGCCAGGGCCAAAGCGACGGCGGGGTCGTCGGAGATGACGATCTGGCAGCGGTGGCCGAGCTGCTCCAGCCGGCCCCGCAGCTCCGCCACCAAGCTGCGCTCGCGGGCGACCTGGGCCTCGGCGCTGAGCCCGCGCGGCAGGCTGCGCCCGACCTCGGCCACCACCGCGTCCGGCGGCAGGGCGCCGACCACCGGAGAGAAGCGGGCGAGCTGCTCGGACAAGGCGATGAGATCACTGTGCTCGCCGAGCTCGTCGAGGCGCTCGACCGCGAGGGCCGGCAGCAGCGCGCGGGCCTCGGCCACCGTCATGCCGGGCACGACGCCGACGGCGGCCGCGGGCGGGCTGAGCGCGCAGACCCGCAGGGCGCTGCGCTCGTCGTCGGCGAGCACGACCGCGTCGTGTGCAGACCAGCCGCAGCGCTCGAGGCGGAACAGGGGGAGGTGGGCCACGATGAAGCGCATCATGGCGCCCGACTAACTGAACCCCTTATCCCCTGCAAGTCTGTGCAGGGTGGGTGGGGGTGAGTCTGCGGACTTTGTCTGGATTGGCGTGGTGGAGGGGGCATCTGCTGCGTGCTCCGCTGAACGGATCAGCCCTCACACGGGCCCGGCGGCGCCTCGCCCTCGGGCGGGCTGCACCAGAATGTCTCCGGCTGGGAGCGCGGCCCGGCGAAGGGGTCCACCACCTGGCCGCTCGGGTCTTCGAGCTGAAAGTGCAGGTGGGGCATCGACGAGAAGCCGCTGCTGCCGACCAATCCCAGCGTGTGCCCCGCCGAGACCGCCTCGCCGATGGCCACCGCAACCGAGCCCTGCTTGAGGTGCCAATAGCGGGTGGTCCAGGCGGTGCCATCCTCGGCCTCATGCTCCAGAATGACGTGGTTGGCGATCATCGGGTGCCCGTCACAGTCGACGCTCCCGGTCTCGGCCGAGGCGTGGCAGCGGTCGTAGTGCCCGTCTTCGGTGGCGATCACCACGCCGTCCGCCGCGGCGATGACCGGCTGGGAGCCCGCGTCCATGGCCGAGAAACCGCCGGTGAGGATGATGTCGGTGCCCCCGTGCTCGTCGTAGCAGTGGGGGAAGGCCCGGTCGTGGTGGTCGGCGCAGGTGAGGCGGCCGAGGGGGGTGTCGGGCTGCACCTCGGGGTCGTGATCGACGCCGATCACGCTGCCGAAGGCGCTGGGCTCCGCCACTGGCCAAGCCAGCGACAGGGGCCCGCGCAGGACCGGGTCGGGGCCCGCCTCGCCCGCGGCCGAGTCCAGCGCGCCGGCGTCGTCGCCCGCGGCGGGGCCAGCGTCCAGCGCTTTGGGCCGATCGGTGGTTTGGCAGGCCGTCGCGCCGCACAACAGGGCGGCGGCCCACCGGCGCTGGGCGGCGCGGACTCGGCGGGGCTCAGCCACGGTGCTTGGCCCACGGTGCTTAGCCACGGTGCTGGTCCTTGTGGGCGCGCAGCGCGGTGATCACGTCGAGCACGGGGCTGGGCTGGGGCAGGCCCAGGGCCGCCGCCACTGCTGGCTCGCCGGCCCGAAAGTACAGGTTGTGGCGGCGCTCCGCCCCGATGGTCCCCGGTACGGTGGGGAGCCCGGCGGCGCGGCGGTCGAGGGCCGCGGCTTCGGCCTCTTGCAGGCCCACGTCGTCGGGGAGCAGGCTCCGGGCCCAGCGGAGGTTCGCCAGGGTGTACTCGTGGGCGCAGAAGAAGCGGGCCGCGTCCGGAAGCGCGGCGAGGCGGCCGAGGGTGGCGGTGAGCTGCGCCGGGCTGCCCTCGAACAGCCGACCGCAGCCGCCGACGAACAGCGCGTCCCCGGGGAACAGCAGCCCGAGCGCCGGCAGCCACCAGCCGATGTGGGCCCGGGTGTGGGCCGACAGGTCGAGCACCTCGAGCCCCCAGGGGCCGTGCGTTCGGCGATCTCCCGGCGCAACGGCGCGGTCGAGGCCCGGCAAGCGCCCGGCGTCGGCGCCGCAGCCGAAGATCGGCGCCCCGGTCGCCGCCTGCAGCCCCAGGTTGCCTCCGACGTGATCGGGGTGGTGGTGCGTGTTCAGCACCCCATCGAGCCGCCAGGCGCGGGCGGCGAGGCGCTCCAGCACCGGCGGGGCCTCGGGGGCATCGACCACCAGGGTGCTCCCGCTCGGGCGGTGGTGGAGCAGCCAGGCGTAGTTGTCCGACCAGATGGGGAGCCCCTCGATGATCACGTCGTCGTTGACGTTAATCTCGAAGAATGGCTGCGCGCTCACCCGCCGCTCCCCGGGCAGTCGGGCGCGACGATCAGCAGCTCGTTGTTCGCCTCATCGCACTCGGGCTGGAACTGGACGCCCTGGTCGTCATCGGCCACCACCACGAGGTCTTGGCCGGCGTAGCCCACCCAGTCCACCGCGATGCGCAGGAGCGCGCTGGTCTCGCCGGGGCCGACGAAGTCGTCGGTCATGACGCTGGTTCGGAAGGTTCGGTAGCCAGACACGTCCTGGGCGTAGACCGACACCGGGATGCCGGGCCGCAGGGCGCCGGGGCCGCCGTTGCCGACCCGCACCGTGACGATCAGGCGGTCCTGGTCGCACTCGTCGAGGCAGACGTCGGCGAGGGCCACCACGTCGGCGGCCTCGCCGGCGGTGCTCGGCAGCAGGCTGCCGCTGCGGAAGGTGTTGTAGGCCGGCCAGTTCGGCGGGGCCGCCCGGGGCACGCTCAGGTCGTCGTTGATGTTGGTGATCGAGTAGGCGTGCTGGTTCCAGAGCGAGCGGGCCGGCATCCAGTCGCCGTCGCGGCTGCCGAGCACCCACAGGCCGGTCTTGTTCTCCGCGCTGTGCCCGCCGCCGTTGGGGATGATGATCTCCGCCTCGTCGTCGCCGTCGACGTCGGCCACGGTGGGCAGCTCGTGGAGGGTGCGGCTGGCGTGCCGGTCGGAGCTGAACCGCACCTCGCCGGTCGCCCCGTCGAAAATCCACAGCTGGGTCTCGTCGGCGTAGACCACCTCCAGCTGGCCGTCGCCTTCGAAGTCGTAGGCCGAAGAGCCCGTGACGGCGCTGCTCTCGTCGGTGACCGGCATGGCCCAGACGATGTCGCCGCTGGCCTCGTAGACCGCGTAGACGCTGCCCGTGGGGATGCCGATCTCCGGATCGCCGTCCTGGTCGAAGTCTCCGACCGTGGGCATGCCGCCGTTGCCGTCGCCGGCCAGCGCGAAGACCGCGGTCTCGGTGCAGTTGTGGTCGAAGACGCGGCCGGTGGTGTCTCCGACGCTGATGACCTCGCCCACCCCGTCGCCGTTGAAGTCGGCGACGGCGACGAATCCGTCCAGCTCGTCATCTTCGAAGTCGCAGCGGGTCTCGCCGCTGAACTCGTAGATGGTGCGGCCGGTGAGGATCTCCAGGAGGCCGTCGCCCTCGAGATCGGCGGGCACGGCGTGGTAGCCGACCTCGGGGTGCCAGTTGTAGGCGCCCTTGCCTTGGTCGCCGACGTGCAGCACCTCGCCGCTGGCGCCGGCGTAGATGACGTCGCCGATGACCACCTCGACCTCGCCGTCGCCCTCGAGATCGGCGATGGCCGGGGCGTGTCCGCCGCAGGTGAGGGCCGCGCCCATCGAGATCCACACGAGGCTTCCGTCCACCCCGAAGGCCGCGGCGAAGCAGGGCTGGGGCTCGGCGGGCGGCGGGCTCAGGCCGGGCGAGACCGGCACGTCCTCTTCGGTGGTGCCGCCGTCGGGCCCGGGCGGGGAGATTGAGTCTGCGCCCTCCGCGGGGCCCGGCATGGCCTCGACGATGATGACGATCTCGGGCTCGCCGTTGTTGTCGAGGTCGGCCACCGCGGCGTTGGAGTAGCGGTAGGGGTAGACTTGGTAATTCTCGTCGGCCACCACCACGTCGACCCGCTGGGTGGCGGCGCCCGAGCCGGTGCCGTCGCCCGGGAGCCAGCGCAGGATGCCCCGCTTGGTCTGGCGTTGGCCCTCATCGTCGGTCACCACGATGATGTCGGGGATGTCGAGGGCGTTGACCGCGCCGTCGCCGTTGTCGTCGGTGAGCTGGGCGACCAAGGGCGCCATCAAGATCTGGCTGTATTCGCCGTAGCTGGAGAAGCGGGGCAGCTCCCACTCCAGCTCGGCGTTGAGCGCGCCCTCCACCACGTCGATCCCGCAGCTCTCATCGATCAGCACGCTGTCGGCGATGTCCGCCCCGCCGAGGCAGCCCTCGTCGGGCGTGCTGATGCCGGAGGACTCGGGGGCGGGCAGCTCCGCGGCCTCCAGCTCACCGGCCTCGTTGGGCTCGGGCTTGGCGCTGATGTCGTAGTCGGTGGCGCAGGCCGCGGCGGCCAAGCCGGGGCCCAACCACAGCGAACGAGCGGCGCGCCGGCGCGGCGATCCAGGGCGGTCTGTGGGACAGGACATCGAGCGGCTGGGGGTCATCGCGCCTCCGAACGCACTCTAGCGCAGCGGCGGGGGGCTTGGCCCCGCGCCTTGGCTTGACAGGGCCTCGAACCGTGCACACGGTGGGGCCGCCGGCGAAAAGGGACGGGCACATGCAGTTCATTCAGCAGATCCTCGGGCTCATGGTGGACGCGCTGCGGGGCGTTTTGGGCTACTTCGGCCTGAGCATGCCGAGCTGGGGGCTCCCGGCCCTGGCGCTGCTGCTCGTCGTGGCGATGGGCCCGCGGCTGCTCCAGAACGTGCACCTGAGCCAAGCGCGGTCGGCGCTGGGCCGCAGCCGGGTGGCCGAAGGGGAGGCGCGGCGCGCGCTCGAGGACCGGGCCTTTGAGCGCGTGCACGCCGATCGCAACGGCCTCGAGATCGTGGCCATCGAGGCGGTGGGCCTGGGGCGTCGGGCGCTGGGCGAGCGCTGCCTCGCCCGCATGACCGAGCTCGGGGCGGCGCCGGCCTCGCTCTCCCGGGTGCGTCGGGCGCTGCAGCCGCCGGAGAAGCTCCCTGCCAATGCCCTCGCCGCCGCTGTTCTGGTGGATGGACTGCTGGAGCGTGGCCTGGAGGCCGAGGCGCGGGCGCGGCTCGCGGCAGCCCAGGCCCGCTGGCCCCAGGACCTCACCTTGGCGGCGGTCGCGGCGCGGCTCGCGGCTGCGGCGCCCCCGGCTGGGCCCGAGGGCGCGGCCGAGGCCCAGAGCTGAGCCCCAACCGCCCGGCGCCTGCCCGCTGGCCCCTCGCCTTGGCGCTGGGGCTCAGCATTTTGACCTTTGGGCCGGCGGTGGGCTTTGGGCTGGTGTGGGACGACACGGCCCTCTACGACAGCCCGCTGGACCCGGCGCGGGCGGCCGACTGGCTGCGGGCCTTCACCCTCGAGCTCGGCGACGCCCGCCTCGACACCGAAGAGGGCCCCACCGGCTATTACCGCCCGCTGGTGGTCTGCTCCTTCCTGCTGGACCGGGCGATCGGCGGCGTAGAAGGGGCGGCTTCGGTGGGGCACCTCCAGTCGATCGGCTGGCAGCTCCTCGCCGTCCTCGCGCTGAGCCGGGTGCTCGGGCGCCTGCGCTTCGGCCCCGCCGCCGCGGCGCTCGCCCTGGTGGTCTTCGCGCTCCACCCGCTGCAGGTCGAGCCGACGGTGTGGCTGAGCGCTCGAAATGACCTGATGGTGAGCGTCTTCGTCCTCGGCGCCCTGGGGCTGGCCCTGCCTGCGGGCGGCCCCGCCTTCGGCCTCGGTCGGGCGCTCGCGGTCTTTGGGCTCGGGCTCGCCGGCGCCCTGAGCAAGGAGCTCGGGCTGATCGCGCCGCTGGTCCTCCTGATCGCCGGCGCCCCGCCGCGGGCCCTGCTCGCCTCGGCCCTCGGGGTCGGCGCGGCGGCGGCGCTGCGGGGGGCGGTCGGCGCGGAGGCTTTGGGCTTCTCGGCGGCGCAGGTCTGGGCGGTGCTGCCGGCGACCGCGGCGATCAGCGCCCGAGACCTGCTGTGGCCGGTGGGGCTGCACCCCGGGGAGCGCCTCGGCTGGAGCCCGGCGGCCCCGCTGGGCCCGCTGTGGGCCGGGCTCGGGCTCGGGGCCGCGCTGCTCGCCGCGGGACGGGGCCGCGCGCGGACCGGGCTGCTGCTCGCTGGGCTCGCCTGGGCGCCGTCCTTGGCGGCGGTCTCGCAGCTCGGGCTCGTCGGCCTGCGCTACCACCACCTCTGCCTCGCGGGCCTCGGGATCGCGATCGGCGCGGCGGCGGATCGGTGGGCGCCGGAGCGCGCCGCCCGGGCCCTCGTCGTCGGCCTTGGCCTGCTGGGGCTCGTTCAGAGCCAGCGCGCCCTGCTCGGGTGGACCGATGACGGGGCGTTCTGGGAGGCGGCCGTCGCCCGGCACCCCAACCCCTACACCTGGACTGGCCGGGCCCACCACCGGCGGTCGGTCGGCGAGCTGGAGGGCGCGGCCGCCGACCTCAAGCGGGCGACCACCGGGCCAGACCTGTCTCCCATGGCCTGTTTTGGCGTGGCCAGCCTCGCGCTGCGCCGGGGCATGCCGGCCGAGGCCGCGGCGGAGGGCCTGCGGGCGCTCCAGGCGGGCTGCGCGCCGAGCCCCGAGCTGCTGGCCCCGACGGCGGTGGGGCTGGTGGCCACCGGGCGCTGGTCGGAGGCTCAGCCCCTGATTGACGCCGTGCACGTCGATCCCACGGGGATGGCGGTGGTGGTTCGGGTGGCGCTGGAGGCCCGGGTGCGGCAGCGCGCCGCCTGGGACGGCGCCGGCGCGCCGAGCGGGCTCGCGGAGCAGTCGGCCTATCTGCTGGAGCAAGGCGGAGATCTCGAGAGCGCCGCATGGCTCCGGGCCGCCGCGCGGGTGGGACCGCCGGGCTAGTGGCCGGCGCTGCCCGCGGGCCGGACCGGCGCCCGCCGCACCGCGAGCAGGGCCAAGGGGAAGGCGAGGCCCACCACGGCGGCGCTCAGGTAGAAGGGCGCGGCCGCGGACTGGTGGGTGAAGGCGAGGCCCCCCACCATCGGGCCCAGCGCCCGCGCCAGCGCGCTCATCGACTGGTTGGTGCCGAGCACAAAACCCTGCTCGTCCTCGCTGGCCCCGCGGGAGATGAGGCCTTGGAGGCTCGGTCCGGTGATGCCTTGGCCGATGGCGATGGCGATGAAGACGAGCAGCATCGGCGCCACCGGCGGCGCGAGGGGCAGCAGGGCCAGGGCGACGGTGAGGATGAGCAGGCCGGCCGGCACCAAGGCGCGCTCGCCCAAGGCCCGCACCAGCGGACCAATGAGGCCGCCGTGGATGAAGATCATCACGAGGCCCGCCACGCCGAACATGCGGCCGATGGCCGGGGCGTCCAGGGCGCGGGCGTGCTCGGCGAACAGCGAAAAGGTGCTCTCCATCATCGCAAAGGCGAAGGTGAGCACGAAGGTGAGCACCACGCACAGGCCGACCGCCGGGTGCCGGGCGACCGCCCAGAA
>CANHON010000206.1 GCA_947462115.1 Deltaproteobacteria bacterium
CGGCGGGCCGGACCTCTACATCCAGCGGCACGGGCACCCCCGCCTGCGGATGCGGCACCTGCCCTTCGCCATCGGCCCGACCGAGCGCGATCAGTGGGTGGCCTGCATGGACCAGGCGATGCGCGAGACTGGCGTGCACGACGTTGTTCGCGCGCTGCTCAACGAGTTCTTCACCGCGGTCGCCGCCAACATGCAGAACCGCGACTGAGCGCCCCGGCGCTGCGCCACGACAGCCGCCGCGCGACCGGCGCCCGCGGGCGGCCTCCCGGGCCTCCTCCTGGGCGAGCGAGGGGCGCCGCGCCTTGATACGACGCGGTCGCAATGAGGGCCTCCCGACCGGGAGGCGGGGCCGCCGCGGGGGCGCGCCGTCCTCGTGCGCGGGGGCGGCAGCGTGCGGTTTGGGGCGCAGATCATTGGGTTGGGCTTTGTGTGCGCGGGGGCCTTCGCCCCGGGCGGCGCGGCGGCCAGCCCCGATCCGGCGCCCGCAGCGCCAGCCCTCCCCACTTCTGGGTCTTCGTCGTCTTCGTCGCCCTCGCCTTCGTCGTCTTCGTCGTCTTCGTCGGCGCTCCCGGCCCTCCCGGCGCTGCTGGCCATCGGCCCGCTCCTCGTCCCGCCGGGCGAGCCCACCCCGCTCGGCGGCGCGACGGGCCTGTGGCTGCAGCTGACGGTGGCCCCGGACGGCCGCTTGCTCGCCGCCACGCCCGACCGGCTCCCCGATCTGCCGACCGGCGGACCGGCCCCGGGCCTCAGCCCCGCCATGGTGCTGGCCTTGTCCGAAGCGCTGGCCTCGGCGCGCTTCAGCGCGGTTCCCGGGGCGAGCGGGCCGGTGGGGCTGCGGGTCTTCCTCCCCCTGGTCACCGCCGCGACGGAGCCCGTGGGGCCCGTGGCGCCGGCGCCGAGCCCGGACCGCCCGCCGGAGGACGCCGGCGAGCTCATCGAGGTGGTGGCCCGGCACGACGAGGGCCCGAGCCGCGGCGCCTACGACCTGAACATCGACGTGCACGACAGCCTCGCCGTGCCCACCCTCAACGCCGCCGACGCGCTCACCTTGGCGCCAGGGGTCTTCTTGGTGCGGGCCGGCAGCGACGCCCACCCCGAGCAGATCTTCCTGCGCGGCTTTGACGCCAGGCACGGCCAAGACATCGCGTTTAGCGTGGACGGCCTGCCGCTGAACCAGGTCGGCAACCCGCACGGGCACGGCCTTGTCGACCTGCACAGCATCATCCCGGAGGTCATCAGCACCATGCGGGTGATGGAGGGCCCCTTCGACCCCGCTCAGGGCGACTTCGCGGTGGCGGGCAGCGCGCGCTTCTCGCTCGGCCTGCCGGAGCCGGGGCTGATGTTGCGCAGCTCGGCCGGTTCCTTCGGGTCGAAGCGCGCGGTGCTCGGCTGGCGGCACGTCGAGGAGCAGGGCACCTTCGTCGCGGGCGAGATCTTCCAGACCGACGGCTACGGCGCCAACCGCGACGCCCAGCGGGGCAGCCTCATCGCCCGCCTGGAGCGCGACGTGGGCTCGCCCACCCTGCACGCGATGGCCGGGCTCTATGGCACCGACTACGCGCACGCCGGGCTGGTGGCGCGCGAGGACGTGGAGGCCGACCGCATCGGCTTTTACGACACGCAGGACCCGGCGCAGGGCGGCCGCGGCACCCAGGCCTTCTTGGCGCTGGGCGTGCACAGCGACGACCCTGGGATCCGCTGGTCGCTGGACGGCGGCCTCGCCCAGCGCACCCTCGGCCTGCGCGACAACTTCACCGGCGCCCTGCTCGACGAGCGGCGGCCGGGCGAGACCGATCACGGCCAGCGCGGCGATCTCATGGAGTTCGCCTATGCGGGGCGCACCATGAACGTCGAGGGCCGGGCCGAAGGGCGTCGCGAAGGCGACGTGGTGGACGCGATCGTGCGCGCGGGGGCCTATGGGCGCAGCGACGAGGTGGAGAGCAGCGCCCGCCGCCTGCGCTCGGTGGACCAGCGGGCCTACCGCACCGAGGCCGACTTTGCGCTGGAGCAGGTCAACGTGGCCTTGTACGGCGAGGGCGAGATCGACGTCTGGGAGCGCCTCTCCGCCCGGATGGGCCTGCGCGCCGAGTCCTTCCAGTACGCGCTGCTGGACCGCTGCGCGGCGAAGGACGGCTGGTTCCCCGGCGTGCAGACCGACGACGTGAACTGCCCGGATGAGGACCGGGGCGGGGTCATCGCCCGCGACCAGCGCCGCACCGCGCGGGGCACCGGGCTCGCGCCCCGCGGCGGCGTGGCCTTCGAGATCAACGACAGCCACGCGATCTCTGCCGCGGGTGGTCGGGGCTTGCGGAGCATCGAGGCCGCGGCGCTGTCGGACGGGGAGGCGGCCGGCATGGGCGCCCTGACCGCCGCCGAGGGCGCCTACGTCTGGACCCACCACGGCGAGGCCTGGAACGGCGTGCACCGGCTCGTCGGCTTCACCACCCAGGTCGAGCGCGACCTCGTGTTCGACGAGGAGCGCGCCGCCAACGTGGTCGCCGGCGAGACCCGCCGCTACGGCGCGCTGGTGGACAGCGAGCTGCAGCTCGGTCCGCTGCGGGCCCGCAGCTCGGTGACCTGGACCCGGGCCGTCTTTGGCGAGCTGCCCCCGGTGTATACGTACTACCACTCGGATCGCCAGGAGGGCATGCTCATCCCCTATGTGCCGCCCTGGGTGGCCCACACGAACCTGCGCTACGCCTGGGGCCACGGGCGGTGGAGCTGGGGCCACGGCCTCGGGGCCGCCTTCGTCTCGGCCCGGCCGCTGCCGCAGTCGGAGTGGTCCGAGCCGATCTTCACGATGGACGCGAGCACGGAGGTCCGCCTCGGCGGGGTGGAGCTCGCCGCCTCCTGCGACAACCTCCTCAACCGCCGCTATGCCCTCGCCGAGTACAACTTCGCCTCCTACTTCCCGGAGACGAGCGGCGCCGCTTTCCCGACCCGGACGCCGCGGCGGCAGGTGAGCCCCGGCGCGCCCCGGGCCTTCATGTTCACGCTGACCATTTGGCCGGAGTCTTTGTGATGGTCCACCCACCGGCCGCTGCCCGCCCGCCCGCCTTCGGGCGCCTCTGCCGGCTCGGCCTGCCCGCCTTGCTGGCGGGGCTCGGGTCCGCGGGCTGCGTCGATAGCACCGGCGGCGAGCGGGTCCGCTTTCGGGTGGAGGCGGAGAACGTGGCGCTGGCCGAGGGGCAGGCCGCGGACTTCGTGGACGAGCAGAGCGGCTGGGCGGTGCACCTCGACGTCGCCGCCCTGTACCTCGGGCCCCTCTACCTCTGGTCCGATGAGCCGCAGCTCGACGTGAACGGCGTCGGATACGTTGATCCGGTGCGCCGGCTCCCCGCGGCCGGCCAGAGCCCTTGGGGCGCGCTGCTCGGGCCCAGCGCCCACGCCGCCGGGGCCGATCAGCTCCGGGCCGGCAACCTCCGCGGCGAGCTGACCGAGCAGGTCCGGGTGGATCTGCTCACCGACACCACCGTGGCGCTGGGCGAGGGCACGGCGCTGGCCGGCCCCGCGCGCTCCGCCGAGCTGTGGCTCGAGCCGGTGTCGGGCGACGAGACGCTGCGCCTGCGGGGCGTGGCTCGCCGCGGGGCCGAAGCGCTGCCCTTCGCCCTCGAGCTCAGCTACGACGACGACTGGGTGGACGTGGCCGGCGGCGACTCCCCGACGGTGCTCCGGCGCCTGCGCGGGCTGCTGTTGAGCGCCGAGCTGGCGGAGGGCGGACTGCTCTCCGTCTCGGTCGACCACCGGCGCTTTTTCGCCGGCGTCGACTGGGCGAGCCTGCTGGACGCGGCCGCCCCTGCCGACACCGGCGCGGCGGTGGACAGCGGCGCGCCCGCTGAGGCGGTGGTGCTCACCCGCGAGGATGACGTCGGCGACGTGATCTCCAGGCGGGTGCGGCAGGTGGGCAGCAGCGGCCCCTGGGCCCTCACGTGGTCGCCCGCGGCCCCGCCGGGCGGCTGAGCGCGCGGTTAGGCCCGCCAGATGTCTACTCCCAGCGCCCGCTTCGACACCCTCGCCACCGCCCTCCGCTGGCTCGGCCTGCTCGCGCGCGTGGCCTTCGCCCTGGAGCTGGTGGCTTGGTTCGCGGTGATCAAGCTGGCCCCGTCCGGAACGTCCACCTCGCCCTTCTTTGGGCTGCTGGCGCTGACGATGGGCGTGGCCCTCGGCCCGGGATGGGGCCTGCCGACCTTGATCACCGGCCGGATGCGGCTGAGCGCCGGGCTGCTCGGCGCGCTCTCGACGGCGGCCAGCGGCAGACCGCCCGAGGCCAGCGGCGCCGGGGTGCGGGTGCTCGGCGGGATCGTCTTGTTCGCCGGCTTGAACCTGTGCTTGGTCGGCCTCGGGCTGCTCGGCTCGGCCCTGACGGGCCTGCTGCGCGAGGCGCTGCGCTGAGGCCCCGAAGGCCGGGGCCAAGCGGCGCTCAGGCGTAGAGGTCGAAGACGCTGCGGCGGCGGGACTGCAGGTCGTCCACGGTGTCTTGCAGGGTCAAGAGCGGGTCGCGGGCTCGGAAGCCGAGCGCGCGCTCGGCCTTCTCGCTGCTGCAGTACCAGAAGTGGCTGGCGAGCTCCATGTCGTCGCGGCTGATGCGCGCGCCGACCCCGACGCCGATCCCGTCCTTCTTGCCGAGGCCGGGCAGCCAGCGCAGCGCCCCGCGGGTGAGTCCGGCGGGCAGGGCGCCCATCGGCGCGTCCCTGCCGCTGATCCGAGCGAGGCGAGCGAAGAAGGCCTCGAAGCTCTGGTTACAGCCGTTGAGCAGGTAGCGCTGGCCGCCTTGGCCGCGGCTGAGGGCGGAGACGATGGCCTCGGCCACGTCCCGCACGTCCACGAAGGCGATGCCGCCCGGCGGCGCCAGCGGCACCCCGTCGTCGAGGAAGGTGCGGACGGCGTCGGTGGACTTGCCTTGGGGGTCGTCGCCGGGGCCGAGCAGCAGCGTGGGGTTGAGGCAGACCACGGCCAGATCGGCGTCGTTGTGGGCCAGCGCCACCTGCTCGCCGAACAGCTTGCTGCGGTAGTAGGGCCAGCGGTCGATGATGGGCAGGGGCGGCTCGGCGCTCTCGTCGAAAATAACGTCTGGGTCGGTGCCCACAGCGATGGTGCCGCTGGTGGACAGGTAGACCACCCGCCGCACGCCGGCGGCCCGCGCCGCCCGCATCGCGACCTCGGTGCCGCGCAGGTGCACGGCGGTGGTCTTGTGGGCGTCGGCGAGGCTGTGCGAGACGAGGCCCGCGGCGTGCACGAACACATCGCAGCCGTCGAGGGCGGCGGTCAGCGCGGCCTCGTCGAGCACGTCGGCCGAGGCGGCCTCGACGGCGGCGCCTTCGGGCAGACCGTGGGGCAGGCCGCCGCCCCGCGAGAGGCAGCAGAGGGAGTGGCCCGCGGCGAGGAGCTCGCGGGCGGCGTGCCGACCGAGGAAGCCGGTGGCGCCGCTGAGGACGATGCGCATGGGGGCTCCGCTGGGCTCAGGCCCGGGGCTCAGAGAGGTTGAAGAGCTGGCTGAACTCGATCAGCAGCGGGATCTCGCTCACCTTGATGGCGCCCGAGATGAATTCGCTGGGATCGGGCGCGTAGCCCTCTTCGCAGATCTTGCGGAACATCTCGACGCTGGTCTTGACGACGCAGTCGGCGCCGCCCTCGGGCTTGCCCTTGTGCCAAGTGGCGCCCGCGGCGGTGACCCGCAGGGTGGCGCGGGGACCGTCCGAGCCGCCGAGGGTGAAGTACCAGACGCGATCTTCGCTGAAGTTCTCGGCGGTGAACCGCGGCGGCAGGCCGGTGAAGATGCGCTCGACCTGGGCCTCAGGGCTCAGCTTCACGGCGACGTTGATGTCCTCGGGCTTCAAGGTCGAGATGTCGAGCAGCTCACCGCGGCCCAGCGTCGCGACCGCCATGCGCAGCAGCTCGGTGGCCTTGCGCGCGGCGTCGCTGGCCTTGAGGCCGGCGGTGAGGCGCCGCAGCTCGGCGGCGGGCAGCGGCAGGCCGACCCGCACCTTGATGCCGCGGCGGGTGGGCAGCATCCGGCCCTTGGGCATCGCCTTGTGGGCGCCGTCGATGTACAGCGGCAGGATGTCGACGCCGGTGTCGAGGCTGAGCTTGCCGACCAGCGGCTTGAACTCGCCGAGCGTGCCGTCGGTCTGGCGGGTGCCCTCGGGGAACAGCAGCACCACCCGGCCCTCGTCGATCACCGCCCGGGCCTCCCGCATCGAGGCGCGGAAGCCGGTCTTGCGGTCCAGGGGCTCGACGTTGGTGAAGTGCGTGAACCACGTGATCTTCGCGCGGTTGCCCTCGAAGAAGTAGTCCTTGGCGGCGAGCGCGGTGACCCGGTTGCCGTAGTCGCCCAGCGCGTACTTCACGAGGCCCATGTCGAGGTGGCTCGTGTGGTTGCTCACGACGATGGTCTGGCGGTTCTGCGGGATGTTGGCCCGGCCGTAGACCTTGGTGCCGAGCCCCGGCCCGTTGAATTGGGCCTGGACGATGCGCATGCCCTCTTTGGCCGCCTCGGAGATGGCGGAAGGCACGTAGTAGGGGGTGTTCTCGGTGGGGTCCTTGGGGGTGCGCGGCTCGACGGGCGGCGCGCCCACCAGGGCCACGATGTCGGCCACCGACTCCACCCGGGAGAGGCTGTCGGCGTCGGGGCGGCCTTGGCCCACGCCCTCCAAGGCGCTGGCGAGCTCGACGTACATCAGCGAGTCGAAGCCGAAGTCCTCGCGCAGGCGGCTGGCGCTGGTGATGGCCGACTCGTCTACGCCCGCCACCGCGGCGACGGCGTGCATGACCGGGCCGCCGATGCCGCCGCCCTTGCCCTTCTTGGCGGCGCTGGCCTCGACGATCTTGAGCAGGACCGCGGCGGACTCTTTGCGTTGGATCTTGCGCGTGGCGGTGCGGGGCAGATCGGCGTCGACCAGGTGCACCACGGCCGGGCGCTGCACGGTGGGCAGGCCCTCGATGGCCTCGCGGATGGTGGTCTGGGCCCGCTCGTGGAGCGTGATCCGGTCGAGCTTCTCCTCGCCGTCGGGCACCGCCAGCATGCCGAGGCGCTCCCCGCCGCGGGGATCGGGGACGCCGACCAGCACGTACTCTTTGACGTGGCGAAGGGTGCCGAGCGCCGCTTCGACGTCGTCGAGGTACACGTTCTCGCCGGTGGCGGTGACCACGACCTCTTTGGCCCGGCCGACCAAGCTGAGCCGCCCCTTGTGGTCGAGCTTGCCCATGTCGCCGGTGCGGAGCCAGCCGTCCTTGGTGAGCACGGCCTCGGTGGCCACCACGTTGCCGAAGTAGCCCTTCATTACGTTGGCGCCGCGGGCCCAGACCTCGCCCACGCCCGCCTCGTTGGGCTCGTGGATCCGCACCTCGACGCCGGGGATG
Organism: Deltaproteobacteria bacterium; assembly: GCA_947462115.1. Classification (GTDB taxonomy): domain Bacteria; phylum Myxococcota_A; class UBA796; order UBA796; family UBA2385; genus JAEUKK01. The sequence continues at coordinate 7,360 of CANHON010000206.1, forward strand.
GCTTGGCCGACGTTGCCAGCCTTCATTCCGGGCTTCGGCGCGCTGGCGGTGAGCACCGGGGCAGCTTCGGTGAGGCCATAGCCCTCGGACATGTGCAGGCCGAGGCCAGAGAACAACCGCTGGGTGTCTTTGGGCAAGGCCGCGCCGCCGCTGATGAGCATGCGGACGTGCCCGCCAAAGCGGCTGTGGATCGAGCCGAACAGCAGGCGCCCGAGGTCGATGCCGACGCTCGCGGCCACCGCGCGGTTCATGTTCAGGGCGCCGTCAAAGGCCATGCCGAAGACCTGGCCCTTTTGCCGGACCTGGTTGCGGATGCGCCGCTCCAGCAGCTGCCACAGGGCCGGAACGCCGACCATGGCGGTGACCTTGCCCTCTTGCAGGCCGTAAGAGAGCCGGTCGCCGTTGATCTCGTCGAGGTAGATGATCCGGGCGCCCATGGACAAGGGCAGGAGCAGCCCGCAGGAGAACTCGAAGGCGTGGTGCATGGGCAGCACGCTCAGCAGCCGATCGGCGTCGTTGAGCGGGAACAGCCGGCCGATGCTGGCGGTCATCGCGCAGAAGTTGCCGTGGGTGAGCATGACCCCCTTGGGGTCGCCGGTGGTGCCCGAGGTGTAGAGCACGCTCGCGAGGCTGTCGCTGGTCAGCTCGACCGCCGGCAGCTTGCCGACCGCGCCCGCCGCGGAAGCCCCATGAATGTCGAGGCTCTTGACCGGAACGCCGTTCCCGACGAGGGCAGCGCCGTAGGCGGCC
>CANHON010000207.1 GCA_947462115.1 Deltaproteobacteria bacterium
ATAGTGCTGACCTCGGGGCGGCCAGTGCCGCGCGCCCCTTTGTAGCGCAGAGCGGCCCCGCTGCGGGGATCGACGGCGGGCGCAATCGGGGCTTGGCGCCGGAGCAGCGGCCGACGTAGATACGCGGAGGCCCGAGCGTCGACTGGGTCCCCCAGCCGACGGGCAAGGAGCGCGCTTTGTCGGACAAGCCGATCCACGTCCTCTTGATTGACGACGACGCCCTGCTGCTCCGCGGGCTCGAAAAGAACCTCCGGCGCGCTGGCTTCAACGTCAGCCTCGCGCAGAACGCCGCCGAGGCCCTGGTGGCGGTCCGCGACGAGCAGCCCGACGCGGCCCTCGTGGACTACCACCTGCCGGACCTGATGGGCGACGAGCTGATCCGCAGCCTGCGCGGCATCAAGTCCGATCTCATCTGTGTGGGCTTCACCGGCGAGGGCGATCCGGGCGTCGCCGACCGCATGCTCCGAAACGGCGCGGTGGACTACGTAGACAAGGGCGAGAAGGCCCTGGAGAAGCTGACCCACATCTTCCGGCGCGAGGTGGAGGGTCGGAACGCCTCCTTCACCCTCGACCGCATGCGGCGCCTGCAGGCCATCGCCGATCGCGGCCGGGCGGACGAGCTGGTGGGCCGGGCGCCGGCCATGCTGCTGCTGCGCGATGCCATTGATCGCTGCGCAAAGCTGATCTCGAGGCCGGTGCTCATCTACGGGGAGAGCGGCAGCGGCAAAGAGCGCGTCGCCCGCGCGGTGCACGCCCAGAGCGGCCTCAAGGGCTCGCTGGTCCCGGTCAACATGGCCACCCTCGCCGAGAACCTCGTGGACTCCGAGCTGTTCGGCTACGAGCGCGGGGCCTTCTCTGGTGCGGATCGTCTGCAGCGCGGTCTTTTCGAGGTGGCCGAGGACGGGACGCTGTTCCTCGACGAGATCGGCGAGATGCCCCTGAGCCAGCAGGCCAAGCTGCTGCGGGCGCTGGCCGACAAGCGCATTCGGCGCGTGGGCGGCACGGTCGACATCCCGGTGAATTGCCGGGTGATCGCCGCCACCAACCGCGATCTCCGCGTGGAGGTGCAGGAGCGGCGCTTCCGCGAAGACCTGCTGTACCGCCTCGCCGGCTTCGAGCTGCGCGTGCCGCCCCTCCGCGAGCGCCGCGAGGACGTCAAGGGCCTCGTGCACCACTTTGTCCACCGGGAGAACATCTCGCTCAAGCGCCACGTGAAGCGGGTGGACGACGAGGTGATGGCCGCCTTGGAGGGCTACGACTGGTCGCGCAACAACGTGCGCGAGCTGGAGCGGGCCATCGAGCAGGCGATGATCTGGGTGGACGACGCCGAGGTGCTCACCCTCGAGCACTTCGAGATGTCCTTCGCCGCGCCCAGCGAGGCCCGCCGCGGCCGGGGCCCGCTCAGCCTCGGGGCCCCGCCCGCCGCGCCCGCCGAGAGCACCGACCTCGTGGCCGATGGCGGGGAGGGCCGGCCGCTGCCCCAGGCCCTGCTGGAGATGCCGTGGACCGCCGCCAAAGACCACGTCACCAACGAGTTTGGCCGCCGCTACGTGTACCAACAGCTGGTGCGGGCCAACTTCAACATCACGCTCGCCGCCTCCTACGCCGGCATGCAGCGGCCGAACTTCAGCAAGCTGGTCAAAAGCTTCGGCATTGACGTCGAGCGGATCCGCCACCAGCACCTCAGCGGCTGAGCGTGCCCGACCGCTGGCTGGTCGTGCGCGGCGGGGCGCTCGGCGACTTCATCCTCACGCTGCCCGCCTTGGAGGCCCTGCGCGGCCTCGGCATCGCGGTGCGCCTCGTCGCGAACCCCCGCTTCGCCCAGCTCCGACCGGACCTCTACGACGACCTGGTGGACATTCAGGGCATGGCGGCCCTGCCCTTGTTCGACGCGGGCCCCCTGCCCTGGCCGGTGGACCGCGCGCTCGTCTACACGCCGACGGTCGCCGCCCGCCTGTCTGCCCTGGGCGTCGAGGTCTTCGCGGGCCCGCACCGCCCGCCCGCCGGCACGCACGCCCAAGATGCCCTCCTGCAGCCGATCCTCGGCCTTGTCGGCGAGGCCTCGCGCCGCCCGAGGCTGAGCCCCACCGCCGAGGCCCTCCGCCTCATCGACGGGCGCGCCGGGGCCGGCCGGGTGGTGCTCGCGCCTGGGGCCGCCGCGGCCGACAAGCGCTGGCCAGGCATGCGGGCGCTGGAGCGGGCCCTCAACGAGGCGGGCGCCGAGACCCTCTGGGTCTGTCCGCTCGAAGAGGGGCCGCCGCCGGACCTGCTCGGCCCGCACCTGTCGGAGGCGCCGCTGGCGCTGCTGGTGGCGCTGGCGCACCGGAGTGCCCTGTGGGTCGGCAATGACACCGGCACCAGCCACCTCGCCGCGGCGGCCGGCGCCCCCACCTGGGCCTTTTTTGGGCCGACCGACCCCGCCTGCTGGCTGCCCCGCGGCGCCCGGGCGTTGCCGATGGATATGACCGTCGACGATGCCGCGCAGCACGTCACTTTGGCCTTGATGGACCTGAAGCGCGCCCCCCGGGCAGCCGGTCGAAATTGACAGGCTGTTGGCAATCCACGGGCCGCCGGCTCCACGGGGAACACAGGCCCATCTGGTAGCTTCACGGGCCCGCCTGGACGGCCCGGCCCATCGGCGCCGCGGCCCCTGGGACCCCGCTCGGCGGCCCCCTGTCCCTCACCGCGGCGGGGCGGAGGGGATATGCCGGCGAACCACCGTAAGCCTTGGAGCCAGGTATGAGCATCTTCACGGAAATGGCTGATTTGGGTCACGAGCAGCTTGTGTTCTGTCGTGATGACGAGGCGGGTCTTCGCGCGATCATCGGCGTGCACAGCACCGCCCTCGGCCCGGCCCTCGGCGGCTGCCGTCTCTACAACTACGCAAACGAGGCGGACGCCATCCGTGACGTGCTGCGCCTCTCCCGCGGCATGACCTACAAGGCCGCGGTGGCGGGCCTCGACCTCGGCGGCGGCAAGGCCGTCATCATCGGCGACCCCACCTCGGTGAAGTCTGAGCAGCTCTTCCGCGCCTTCGGCCGCTTCGTCGAGTCGCTCAACGGCCGGTACATCACCGCCGAGGACATGAACACCACCGTCGAGGACATGAACTGGATCGGCCGCGAGACCCGGCACGTCACCGGCGCCTCCCAGGCCACCGGCGGCTCGGGCGATCCCTCCCCCGTCACCGCCTTTGGCGTGTTCCAGGGCATTCGCGCCTGCCTCGAGGTGGTCTACGGCTCCCCCGACGTGATGGGCAAGACCGTGGCCATCCAGGGCACCGGCTCGGTGGGCTACCACCTCGCCAAGTTCCTCCACGAGGGCGGCGCCAAGCTCATCTACAGCGACATCTCTGAGCGGCGCCTCGAGAAGGTCGTCGGTGAGTTCGGCGGCACCGTGGTCGATGGCGACAGCTACTATGGCGTGGAGTGCGATGTTCTCGCCCCGTGCGCGATCGGCGGCGTCATCAACGCGGCCACCATCCCCCAGATCCGGGCCGCCATCATCGCCGGCGCCGCCAACAACCAGCTCGACGACGAGCGCCGCGACAGCGCCCTCCTCGAGAAGAAGGGCATCGTCTACGCGCCCGACTACGTGATCAATGCCGGCGGGCTCATCAACGTGGCCGCCGAGCTCAAGGGCCTCCCGGCCGAGAAGGCGATGGCCGACGCCGCCGGCATCTTCGACACCGTGAAGCGCATCGTGAACTTGTCGCGCCAGCGCGGCATCTCGAGCACCGCCGCGTCGAACGCCGTGGCCGAAGAGCGCATTAACAACGTCGCCCGCCTCAAGCGCCTGCACCTGCCCTCGCAGCGCTGAGCGGCCGGCCCGACCTTCAGTCGGGCGTCGGCGGGGCGGGGCGCTCGGGGCTGAGGCCCACCACGAGCCCGCGCTCCGCCGACCACCGCGCCGGGGCTCCGCTGCGGCGCGCCGCGATCAAGGCGGCCGGGAGCTCCCGCTGGGCCGACCGTCGTCGGCGCTCGGCTTCGACGCGCAGCGGCTCTTCGGCGGCGCGAAACAGCCGCCAGGCCAGCACCACGGCCGCGTCCGCCAGCTGGGCGCGCGCCCCTTCGTCGAGGCCCCCGCGGGCCTGAAGCGCCCCGTCGAAGTGCGCCGGCTCGGGGAGGACCGCGCGGAGCAGCCGGGCCTGCACCCGCAGCTCGGCCACGCCCCCGCCCTGCGGGTCCGGCCGAACGTCCACCCGCTCCAGGGCCACCGTGTGGCGGACCTGCTCGAAGGCAGCCAACAACGGCGGCAGATCAAAGGGATCGCCGTGGAGCACCCACCGGAGCTGCACCGCCACCACCCCGCCCTCGGCCGGGGCCGCGACGAGCTCGATGGGCTGGTGGGCGAGGTTCAGCTCGGTCGCCACCAAGCGCAAGAAGCTGCGCAGGCCGGCCTCGGATTCGGCCTGGAAGGCGCGCGGGCTCGGCGCAGCGGCGGCGGCGGCGTCCAGCGCCTCGGCCCCCTCCGGGTGGAGGCCGCGGGGCGCCGCCGGCCAGAGCGCCGCGCTGATGGGCCACGCGGCCAAGGCGCCGAGGCCCCCTGCCGCGCAGAGCACGAGCGCCGCTCCACCCAGGCCCCGACGCGCCGCCATCCGTCCCCCTCGGCCCCGCGGGCCCGCTTGGGCCCCGCTATATGCCGATCGCGGGCCCGCCGGGCTCGGCCTGCGCAGGGGGTCGACATGGACGCGCTCATCGTGGTGGTGCTGGACGAGGCTATTTTCGCCGACGGCGCGCTGGACAAGGCCCTGGACCTCGCCGCCCGGGGCGCGGCGATCACCGTGATTGGCCTGCACGTCATCAATGTCGTCATGGCGGGGGCCGCGGCGGGCGCCTCCGCTTGGCTGGGCGGGGAGCCGAGCGTGGTGCCCCCCGAGGTGGCCGCCTGGCACGAGGCCCGGGCGGCGGCGCTGGGCGCGCGCTTCGTGGCGGCCTGCGCGGCGCGGGGGCTGCCCCACCAGCTCCGTGTGGAGACCGGCGCCTGGGCCGATCGGGTCCACTTTCACGGCCAGGCCGCTGATCTGGTGGTGCTCGCCCGCCCGTCCAGCGCGCTGGACGAAGAGGAGGCCGTCGGCGAAGGGGCCGATCTCGTGCCCGCGGTGCTCGCCGGGCTCCGCGGCGCGGTGCTCGTGGTGCCGCCCGGGGCGCCCGCGGTGCAGCGGATCGTGCTCGGCTGGGAGCCCTGCGCCTCGGCCCAGCGCGCGCTTCAGGTCGCCGCCCGGCTCGCCCTGGCCACCCGGCTGCCCCTCGAGGTGACGGTCGTGGCCGATCGCCTCGACCCGAGCGTGCTCGTTCCCCTGCGGGAGCACCTCAGCCTGCTCGGGCTCAACAGCGCCGTGCAGGTCATTCCGGGCGAGGTGTGGGAGGCGCTCACCGCGTCCGCCGCCGCCGGGCCCCCGGCCATCGTGGCGGTCGGCGCCAGCGACAAGTCCCGCCTCGGGCGGTGGATCTGGGGCAGCACCCCCGACAACCTCCTCAACAGCACCGACCTCTGCGTGTTGGTGGTCGGGTAGCATACGAATAACTGCGTACCCCTTCCAATCGATCCGGCGGCCGGGCCCCGTCGACGCCGGCTCCGGGCCTCGGCCACCGTGGGCGCCGATCGACCGAGGGCGCGCCGGACGGCCCAGATCGAAGGCTCCGCGCGCTCGGCCCCCCGATCGATCTGGGGCCCACCGATTTCTCTTGAACAACGTTGAAATGGCGGCCCTGGGCTGGTACATTCGCGCCGCCCGGCCGGGGAACATCCCCAGTGCTCCACAGCCGGGCCGCGGTCTGGCCGCTCGCCCCGGGCTTCCCCGTCGGCGGTCGGCCAGAGCGGCGCCCAAGGGCGCCCCGCGAAGCTTGTCAGGGGTATCGCGTACCGATCCCACGCTCCCGCCGACGAACGGGGCGCGCCTCCAGGCACCCCGGCCTGGGCGCGCGCGCCTCCCCGCCCGACCTCCCCCGCGGCCCTCTCCCCAGGGCCCGAGCGTCCCCTCCGCCCCGTGGTGCCCGGCTCGCCGGGCGCCCTCCCACCGCGAGAAGGCCCGCCTTGAACGCCCCCGATCCGCGCATCCACTCCGTCCACACCGATGTGTTCGACGGTCCCCTTGAGCTGCTGCTCTTCCTCGTTCGCCGCGATGGCATTGATCTGCGCGAGGTCTCCATCGCGCCGATCACCGACGCCTACCTGGCGCACCTGGAGCTGCTGGAGGAGCTCGACCTCGACATCGCGGCCGAATTTGTCGTCATGGCCGCGACCCTCTGCTGGCTCAAGAGCCGCGAGCTGCTCCCCCGCGGCTTCGCCCTGGGTGAAGACGAGGAGGACCCGGCCGAGGTCCGCGCCGAGCTCACGCGCCGGCTGCTCGAGTACCAGCGCTACCGCGACGCCGCCGACGCGCTGGAGGCCCGGGCCACCCTCGGGCGCGACGTCTTCGCGCGCTCGCCCGACCCGTCGATCACCTACGAGCGCGCGGTCTACGCCGACGTGGACAGCATGGGCCTGCTGGTCCGCTACTACCGGATGCTCCGCAAGCAGGCTGGTCCGGCGCCGGTCCACGCCATCACCTCGGAGCGCTACGACCTCGCCGAGACCGCCAAGCGCCTACTCGACCGCCTCGGCGGCGCCCGCCGCGATCTCAATGAGCTGCTCGGCACCTTCGCCGACCGCCCCGAGCGGGTCATGGCCTTCTTGGCGGCGCTCGAGCTCGCGCGGCTCGGCATGCTCGACATCGAGCAGAGCGGCCACCTCGAAGCCATCCTCATCGAGGCGCGCGGCCGTCGCGGCGCGGCGGACCTCGCCTTCCTCGCCCAGGTGCGCGCGTGAGCGGCGGCGACGAGGGGCTGCCCCCCGAGGGCCCCGACGCGCCGCCCGCGCCCCCGATCGAGCCGGCCCCGCCCATCGCACCTGCGGAAGATCCGGCCGAATCGGGCGCCCCAGACCTGGAGCTGCCCACGGGCGTGGTCTCGCTGGATCTGCGGCGCGCGGCGGCGGCCGGCGCAGCGGCGCGCGAGGGGGGTGAAGCTGAGGGTGAAGCGGTGGGTGATGCAGAGGGTGAAGCGGAGGGCGAAGCAGCGCCAGCGCCGCCCATCCCGCTGTTCCCGGTGGGGCGCGGCGCCGACAACGTGGTGCACCTGCCGGGCCTCGACGACGATGAAGAAGACGTGCAGGCCGTTGTTCAGGAGGATGGCACCCTCGCGCCGCCGCCCGAGCACCTGCTGCCCGCGGCCATCCAGGCCATGCTGTTGGCCGCCGAAGGGCCGGTCACCGTCGATCAGCTCGACCGTTGGCTGGGCGCGCCGGGGCCCGGAAAAATCCGCGCGGCGCTCCAGGCCTGGTCCCGCCGCCTGCAGGCAGACCAAGGCGGCGTCCGGCTGGTGCAGGTGGCCAAGGGCTGGCAGCTCCGCACCGACGTGCGGTTCGCGCCCTGGGTGGCGGCGATGCGGGGCGGGCGCCCGCTGCGGCTGAGCCGGGCGGCGCTGGACACCCTGGCCATCCTGGCCTACCGCCAGCCGGTGACCCGCGGCGAGGTCGAGGAGCTGCGCGGCGTCGAGAGCGGCGGCGTGCTGCGCATGCTGTGCGAGCGGGGCCTCGCGATGGTCGTCGGGCGCAAGGACGTGCCCGGCCGTCCGCTGCTCTACGGCACCACCCGCGGCTTCCTGTCCTTGTTCAACCTCCGCGATCTCAGCGATCTGCCGACGCTGCGCGATCTGCGCGACCTCTACGGCGACCGCCTCCCCGACGAGGCCGAGCTCGGCCCGGACCCGCTCGCCGGGGAGGACCCCGAGGGAGAGGACGCTGAGGGGGAGGACCCCGAGGTGCCGGCGGCCGAGGCGGAGGGGGCGCCCGCCGCGCGGCCAGGCGTCGCCCCCGGTCCTTCCGAGGGATCTGCGGCGGAGCCGAACGCCGATGAGCCGCCGTCGCCGCCGACCGGCACCACCCGCGGCCGCAAGCACCTCGGCCTCGTGCGCCGGCCGCCCGTGGACCCCAGCTAGGCGGCCGCGCTGCGCCTTCACGCAGTGCCTCCCGCATCGCCTTTTTCATCGCCCCTTTCCCAGAGCCGTCACCGGCGGGAGCGGG
>CANHON010000208.1 GCA_947462115.1 Deltaproteobacteria bacterium
CTCCACCGCGGGGCCGGTCCGCTGTGGGTGGGCGAGCTCGGCCTGAGCCTGCCCCTGGGCCGCACCGAGGCCGACCCCTACGCCGCCGCGGCCCGCGGGGCGCGCCACCAGCACAACCAGCTCGGCGCCGGCCGACCGCTGGCCTTGGCGGGGGGTGGCCTGCTGTGGGCGCCGCAGCGCTGGGGTGGGCAGGCCCGGCTGAGCGCGCGGGTCCCATTCCTCGAAAATGGCCTCGGCTATACCGCTCCGATGTTGCTCACGGTGGGCGGCGGCCCGCTGCTGCGCCTGTCGCCGCGGTGGGTGGCGCTCAGCGGCGTCGATCTGGTGCGCGAGGGGCCGGAGCGCTGGTCGGGGGAGGCCCACGGCGGGCGCAGCCTGGCGCAGCTCAGCCTCGGGGCCGAGTGGGCGCTGAGCCCGCGCTGGTCGCTGCAGCTCGAGGGCCGCCAGCCGCTCGTCCAGCACACCGACGCCCACAGCCACGGCGGCGACGCCGCGGAGGAGGGCGAGCTGCGCGTCGGTCCGCTGCTGGGACTCACGGTGGCCTGGACCGGCAGCGACCCCAGCCACCGCTGAAGGGGTCGCAGAAGCGGGCGCTCAGCCCCCGGCGTCGCGGGCGCAGCGGAAGCCGAACCCCTCACTGGGGTCCTGTCGGTTCCAGCTCCAGAGCACGTTGCCCTCGGGATTGGGCCTCGGGGATTCATCCAAGTACTGACGGAACATGCCGTCGCCGCCGGCCCACTTGGGGTCTTCTCGAGCGAGGATGGCCGGCGGGAAGCGGTCGCCGACCCACTCGCCCTGATCTTTGTTGGCGTCGAGGGCCTTGGCCTTGGCCCTGGGCAGCCGGAGCACCGCCTCCCACTCGGCGATGCTCGGCAGGCGCCCGCCGGGCAGCCGCTGGGCGCAGAAGTCCTCCGCCAGGCCGCGGTGCACGCAGGTCGCGGCCCCAGCGCCCTTCACCGGCAGGGTGCAGTCCTGGCCGACCAGCCCTGGGGCCGCTGCCCCCGAGACCGGCGCAGAGTCCAGGCAGAAGGCGGCGACCTTGACGGGTGGCAGGGTCTCCTGCGTGGGCGGGGGCCAGTGCGCGCGCCCGCCGATGGGCTGGCCGAGCCGCAGCGTGGTGGCCGCGACCGACACCATTCCCGCGGGGCAGGGCCCGAGCGGCTGGGCCACCGGCGCGGGCGTGGGCGCGGCGACCAGGGCCGAGGCGGTGGCGGTGGTGGGCGCGGCCGGGTCAGCGGGCGCGGGGCCGGCCTGAAGCGCGGGCGCGGCGCTCAGCTCGGCGGCGGCCAGCTGCAGGCGCTTGCCGAGCTCGACGAAGCCGAGGCCGAAGGCGCCCCCGAAGCCCGTGCAGGACAGGGCTGCGCCGCCGACCACCACAGCGAGCCCACCGAGGGCAAAACGACGCATCCAAGACCGCCTTCGCAGGTCTCTGGCCGCCCCGTCGAGCAGGCTCATCAAGTGGGCGTTCTCGCTGCGGAGCTGCTCGATCTCGGCGCGCATCCGCTCCTGCATGAGCTGCAGCGCGCGCTTCTCGCCCACCTCTTGCTGCATGCGGGCGTTTTGCTCCTCGGGCGAGAGGGCGTCGCCCCCGTCTTCGAGGCGCTTGAGGCGCTCGGCGAGATCGATGGGCCACGGCACCTTCGTGGCGGCGGGGCCGGTCGCGAGCCCCCGGAGCAAGGCGGCCCAGGCCAAGGCGACGGGGCGCACCAGCGGCGTGGGGTCGTCGTCGGGGCCGCGCACGTGGGCGCCCATGTTGCCCTGCGTTCGGAGCTGATCGAGCAGCGCCTTGAGGTTGCCGTCGAGGGCCTTGGTGTTGGTGGCCCGCTGGATCAAGCCGGGCAGGTCCGAGACCTCGCCGCGGGCGCTCTCGTTGCGCACCGTTTGGCCTTCGTGGATCGACAGCAGCAGCAGGCAGGTGGCCTCGGCGCTGCGACGCCCCAACCACAAGAAGTAGGTCGGATCAACCCGTTGCCACTTGATGCCCTCGTCGAGCCCGTGCATGAGCACGCGGGCGTAGCCGGCGAGCCCCGGGTCTGAGGGCGGCGGCGGCGGGGGGGTCGGCTTGGCGCTGGCGCGGGAGAAGAAGCTCATGGGCGGAGGATGGCGCGGCGCGAGGCCTCCGGTCAAGGGGCGCCCCGTCCACCGCCGGCGGCCGGCGGCCGTCCTCCGCGCTCGGCCGGTCGGCCTCGGTCGGCCGCTGCGCGCCCGACGTCCGCTGCGGCCGGCCTGGCGCGCGCGAGGCGGTCGGCGGCGGGCGCTCCGGTCGACGCTCAGCCAACGGTGTGCTGGGTCCGTTGTGCCCCTTCTTCGCTCCCTGAGCTGTGGCGCTTGCCGCCGCTGCCGCTGGACCCGGCCCGGGCGGCGCCTTAGCCCGCGGGGGTGGGCCGCCTGAAGCTCGGGCTGGTCCTGGCTCGGCGCTTCGGGCGCCTGAAGGAGGCCCAAGTGGCCAATTCCGACGCGCTCCCCGCCGCGCGGCCGGCCGGCGCCGCGCTCGCGCTGCTGCCCCCGCCGCCCGCCGCCCTGGCCTTGGAGTTTCAGATTGACGCGCCCGACGCCGTTGCCGCGGTGCTCGCCGGGCTTCGGCTGCCTCCAGGCACCCTGCTTGGCATCGGCCGCCCCGTGGCAGACCTGCTGGCCGGCCCCGGCGCGCTGCCGGCCTTGTCGGCGATGGTGGACCGCGCCGGCCCTGGCGGCCAGCCCCGGGCCCCGGCCAGCCAGGCGCCCCTGTTCGCCTGGGTCACCGGCGCCGACCCGGGCGTGGCCCTGCACCTCGGCCGGGCGCTGTGCGCGGCCCTGGCCCCGGCCTTTGGGTTGCGGGCGGAGCTCGCGCTCTACGGCTACGCCGGCGGGCGTGACCTCTCGGGCTATGTAGACGGCACCGAGAACCCCACCGGCGACGCTGCTTTGGCGGCAGCCTATGTGGCCGAGGGGCCGCTGGCGGGCTCGACCTTCTTGGCCGCCCAACGCTGGCAGCACGCCCTGCGCGCCCTTGAAGCCCTGCCCCAAGCCGATCAGGACCAGGTCATCGGCCGCCGGCGCAGCGACGACGTCGAGCTCGCCGAGGCGCCGCCCCGGGCCCACGTGCGGCGCACGGCCCAGGAGTCCTTCGACCCGCCGACCTTCTTGCTGCGGCGCTCGATGCCCTGGGGTGGCGTCGGCGCCCACGGCCTGCTGTTCCTCGCCTATGCCACCGCGCCCGCGGCCTTCGACCGCATGATGGCGCGCATGCTCGGCGAGGAGGATGGCGTGGTGGATGCTGTTTTCGACTTCTCCACGGTGCTCGGCGGCGGGCACTACTGGGTGCCGGCGGCGGGGCCCGGGGGCGCGCTGGAGTTGGGGGCCTTGGGCCTCGGCTGAGCCGGGGGCGCAGCCGCGCGAGGCGGCCCGGCGGGTGGCGCAGCCGGTCGCGGAGCGACCGACCGGGCCCGCCGCGGACCTTGGCCGCGGCGGCGCTGGCCCGGGAGCCCGCCGGGCGGCCGACCCGGAGCGCAGCGCAGGGGCGCGCCCAGCTGGCCGTTTTGCTGCGCGGGCGCGTCCATGGCCGGCTAGGGTCGGGGGCCCCGGGTCGCTCCAGCCCCCGCCGGCCGAGGCCCCCATGTCTGCCGTTGTGCCGCTCGCTGCCCGTCCCTTGGGCCTCCCCTCCTGTGTTGCGCTCGGGCTGCTCGCCGCGCTGCTCGGCTGTAAGACTCAGATCAAGGACATCGAGCCCGGCGGCGGCGCCTCCGGCGCCGAGGATGCCGGCGGCGGCACCGGCGACGACCCCGGGGACGGCCGGGACAGCGGGGGCGCGGTGGACGGCGGTGGGGACGGGGCCGGGCCCGACGGCTGCGAGGTCTACGTGTCGTTCTTGGACCCTTGGGATGGCGATGGCGCCTTCCTGTACGTCGATCCCATCGAGGTCGGGCTCAACCAACCCGACGCGACGGCGACCGTGGTCCTGCGCGCGCCTTCGGGTGAGCCGGTCGAGGGCGCGCTCACGGTGAGCGCCGGCGGGCGTCGCTTGCTGTTGACGCCGACGGCGCCGCTGCTCCCATCGACCCACTACACGCTGGAGGTCTCGGTCTGCGACGGGGCGGCGCTGGCCCGCGCTTCGTTTCGCACCTCGGCTTCGGGGGGGCCGGTTCGCGCCGACCTCGTCGGTCGCACCTACGACCTCAGCTTTCGGCGGGCGCGCTTCCTCGCCCCGGCCTTGTTCGGCCCCCTTGCCCTCGAGACCTATCGGACGGACCTGCTGATCGGTGTTTTGGCCATTGAGGGCGACCAGATCCAGCTCGTCGGGGCGCAGGCCGAGCGGGCCGCCGACCCCGTGCAGGACCACTGCCGGCCGTCCATCGCCTTCCCCCCGGCCGACTTCACCGACCCGAGCTTCTCGCTGGGGCCGGTGACCACGACCTTCACCATGCCGGGGCTGCCCATCACCGTGCAGGACATGGTGCTGACCGGCACCTTCGTCGAAGATGGCAGCCGCATCGTGGACGGCCGGATGCAGGGCGAGGTCGATGTGCGCACCTTCGGCCCTGAAGTGGATGAGATCCTGGGCTTTCCGTTCAGCGGCCCCGATGAGCTCTGCGACTTCGTCGGCTCCTTCGGCGCGCCCTGTGAGCCTTGCGCCAGCGATCGCGATCGTTATTGCGTGAGGGTCGATATTTTGCGCATCCGGGGCTCGGCGATCGAGGCGCCGATCGACTGCGTGGCGGCCACCGACTGCCATCCCCTGTGCGCCACGAGCAGCTGCGCGGATCCATCGCTGGGGGAGTGCCTCTAAGGAAGGACTTGCGGGACGACCTGCGGGCGGCGCGGGGCTGGGCCTGGGCTAGGCGTCGTGCAGGAGGATCCTGCCATGTCGGACGCCAAGCGCCCCGCCGCCGCCCACTACCCGCAGGTCGAGGTGCGCGCGCGCGCCGAGCTTCGGGCCTGGCTCGAGGCCCACCACGGCAGCAGCGCCGGCATTTGGGTGGTGACCTTCAAGAAGCACGCGCCAGACGTTCATGTGAGCGCCGTTGACGTCTGCGAAGAGGCGCTGTGCTTCGGCTGGATCGACAGCCTGCCCCGCGCGCTCGACGCCGATCGGTCGATGCTGCTCATCACCCCGCGCCGGCCCAAAAGCGCCTGGTCGCGCGTCAACAAGGACCGCGTGGAGCGCCTTCTGGCCGAGGGCGCCATGGCCCCCGCCGGCCTCGCGGTGGTGGCGGCGGCGAAGGACTCGGGCACCTGGTCGGCCCTGGACGCGGTCGAGGCGCTGGAGCTGCCCGCCGACCTTGTGCAGCGCTTCGACGCCGCCCCAGCGGCGGCCCGCGCGAACTTCGAGGCCTTCCCGCGCTCGGCCAAGCGCGGCATCCTCGAGTGGCTCCAGAACGCCAAGCGCGCCGAGACCCGCGCCAAGCGCATCGATGAGGTGGTGCGCCTCGCGGGCGAGGGCCAGCGCGCGCTGCAGTGGTCGCCCCGGGGTTGAGGGGGGCGGTCGGCCCCCACGCCGGGCGGCCTCAGCCCTCGTCTTGCTCGACGTAGACCGCCACCGAGGCCAGATCTCGGTGCTCTAGGTGCACCTCGAGCAGCGCGGCGAGGGGCGCGCAGCCCAGCGCGCGCAGGGCATCGGCGAGCAGCGGGCCGGCCTCGGGTCGGGGCGGGTCCTCGTCGAGCCAGTGCAGGTACATGCCCCAGCCGAGGGCCTCGGCGGGCTGGCCGGCCGACAGGGCCGCGCGGGCCGACTGGACGCCGGCCGCGATGGCGGCGGGCGAGGGCGGGTCGTCGTGAACACCGATGCCTGGGACGCTCTGGGGCAAGAGGCCGGCACCGGCGGGCAGGCGCAGGGGCGGGCTGCCGGTGGGGCCGCGGGCGCTCAGGGGCCAGGTACAGGCGGGCTCGTCGCGGGTGGGCAGCAGGGGCCGAAGGCGGGCCCAGACCGCCTGCACCACGAGGGTGGCCACGAGCGCGGCTTCGCTGTGCTCGTCGGGCGCCTCCGCTTGATCTGCGGCCCGCGTCTCGGCCTCGTCGGCGATGCGTCGGTCGAGGAGCTCCGGCACACCTGCGGCCTCGCGGCTGGTCTCTGCGCTGTCTCTGGCCCAGTTGTGGGCCACCCCGGGCGCGGCCTCGGGCTGGTCGTACCACAGGCCCCAGTGGCTCCCGTCGCTGTCACCCACGGCGAAGGTGATGAACTGGGGCGGATCCCGGCGAAAACGCCAGTCGAGGCGCGGGTCGAGCGGGCCGGCGCTCCCGGGCCCTCTGTCGCGGGTGGGGCGGTCGAGGCCCCCGGGCGCCAGCCAGTCGGTGAGCCCAGCCGGCCGCAGCCCGAGCCCGTGGTCGAGCCACTGTCGGCCCCGCGACCAGCCCGGCGCGCCCTCGGCCCAGGCCCCCGGCGGGTCTTCGGGGAGCTCGCCCAGGGCCTCGGTGAGGGCGGCGAGGGCGAGCAGGCCCAGCGGCAGGCGCAGGCCGAAGCGCGCGGAGAACCGCTCCTCCGCCGCGGCGAAGCGGGCGTGCAGCGCGTCGATCTGGGCCTCGCTGACAGGCCAGGCGTCGTCCTCGATGAGCCCCAGGGCCTCGAGGCGCGCGTCGAGGCCGAGCGCGCTCAGGTCGGGCCCGTCCCCGTCCGGGTCGGGGAAAAGCCGGTCGAGCTGGCCGAAGCCGCCGCCCTCGGCGGCCACCGCGGCGGCCTGTGCCCGCCAGTCGTCGAGGGGGTCTGGCCCGGCGATCCCAAGCTGCTCGAGGGTGAAGATCGGCCCCTCGGCGGTCTGAACATCGAGCAGCGCGCCATCGGCGTCGTGCTCCATCAAGGCCACCCGGAGCGTGACCCGACCCGCCCCGTCGATCACCGGCGCCCCGGCCGGCGCCATCAAGTGCAGGCCCCGGCGGCCGCCGGCCTCGGTCGGCGCCTCGGCGGGCAGCGCGCAGAGCAGGCGGTGCAGGCGGAACAGGGCGATCCCCGCCGGGATCAACGGCTCGATGGCGCCGAGCACCGCCGCTTCGTCCAGGGCCCCGTCTTCGGCCCCGCCGTCCAGGAGCAGGGCCGACTCGGTGAAGACCAGCCGCCCAGCGCCCACCGCGAGGCTTGGGCCCTCGGGCGTGTTGATCAGGGCCTCGTCGGGCGCCCCCTCCAGCGCCGCGGGACAGAGCGCCGCCACCATCTCCCAAAACAGCGTGGGGACGGGCTCCATGATGGTGTCGATGACGGCGTCCATTCGGCGCTCCTCGGGGGCTTTGGGTCGGTGGACCGGCGGCGTGGCCAGCGCAGCCCGCCGCGCAGCCGGACCTTGTCCCGGGGTTTAGCGGAAGTCTCGGACGCGGTGCGACAGGGCCAGCGCGGTGACGCCGCCGAGCGAGATCTGCGCCGAAGCGTCGAAGTGCATGATGTCACCGCTGCCTTCGCCAAAGTCGCCGGCCCCCCAGCGCAGGCCCGCCACGTCGCAGAGCGCGACCACCAGATCGCGCTGCAGGTTCATCACGCCCACGTCGTCCCGCGGCGCGTTTTGGCCGATGGTGCCGGCCACCCAGTTGGAGGTGGCGGAGGTCGATTGGGTCCGGAGATCGGCCCGCAGGCGCCGCTCCCAGGTGTCGAGCTCGCCGGCGGTGGGGCTGAGGCCGCGGGCCCGCAAGAAGGCCTCGATGTTGGCCTTGGCGTCACCGGTGTTGGGGGCGAGCTGGCCGCGCTGCAGGGGCGCCGCCGCTCGGCCGCCGGGCGCACGGGGGCTGCCGCTGAGCTGGCTGAGGTAGACCTCGATGGCGTTGTCGAGCTGGTCCATGTGGTCCCAGGCTTGGCCGTGGTTGGCCTGGCCCACCGGCAGGGCCTCGACGTGGCCCGGGCGCCGGGCCGGCGTGGGCAGGCCCGAGAACTCCAGCGCGTGGCGGGCAAGCTCTTCGAAGGCGGCGTTGGCCGCGGGGGCCCGGTCGTCGTTGTCGCCGCCCACCCACGGGTTGCTCTGGTAGTTGATGTCGATGGCGAGGCCGAGGCCGTGCGCGCTCACCTCGTTCCGGATCACCCGAAGGCCGCCCGCGCCCTCGCTCGGCCGAAACATCTGGACCGCGGTCTGGCCCTGGGCCTGGGC
>CANHON010000209.1 GCA_947462115.1 Deltaproteobacteria bacterium
AGCACCGCCCTGCACCTGTTCGCGGTGGACCCGCGCCGAGGCCCCGAGGATCGGGCGGCCCTCGCCGCGGCCTTGGAGGCCGCTCGGGCGCCGAAGCCCGACGAGCAGGTCATCCTCATCGCGGTGGACGAAGCCCCACGGCGCCTTCCCGCCGACGCGGCCCTGGGCGCGCTGCCGAAGGTCGAGGGGCGCGGCGACGCTGCCCGGTGGCAGGAGGCCCTGGACATCGCCGCGCAGGCCGTCCCGCCGGACGGCGAACTGACGGTCACCGTCTGGGGCGACCTGGCGGGGCTCCGAGCCGAGGACGCCCAGCGCTTCACCCGGACTGGGGCCAAGCTCACCGCTCGTTCCTCCCCCGCGCTGGAGGCGCCGCGCCTCCAAGGGCTGCGCCTGCCGGACGGGCCCGAGGCCGTGGCGGGCGGCGCGCTGCGCTTGGCCTGGACCGCGAGCGGGCCGATCCAGCTGCGCGCCAGCCTCCGCGACAGCGCCGGGCGCATCCACGAGCTCGGCGCGGTGCCAGAGGGCACGTTGCCAGAGGGTGCGGTGCCGGAGGGCGCGGTGCCAGAGGGCGCGGTGGCCGAAGCGGAGGCGCCCGAGCTCGCGCTGCCCGCCTCGGCGGAAGCAGGCCCAGCGACGTTGATCATCGAGGAGATGGACCGGAAAGCGCCGATCCGCCACGAGCGGGCGCTGATCTTGACCCGGCCGCCGCGGGCCTGGGTGGCGACGGCGGACCGCGGGGAGGCGGCGTCCCTGCGCGGGCTGCTGGAGGCGGAGGGCGCCGAGGTGCGGGGCCTCAGCCTCGCCGAGCTGCGGGACCTCCCCGGGCTCGCAGCGCCCGATCGGCCGGACCTGCTGGTGCTGGCGGGGGTCGGCGCGCACCGCCTCTCGGCGGGCAGCCAAGCCCAGATCGACGCGTGGGTTCGGGAAGGCGGCCACCTCGTCGTCACCGGGGGCGCCGAGGGCTGGGAGCTCGGCGGCTGGGAGGACGCGCCCCTCCGCGCGATCCTCCCCTTGGAGGCCGATCCCAGCGGCGCCACCCTCGACCCCGCCGTGACGCTCCTCGTGGTGCTCGACAAGTCGGGCTCGATGGCCCGGCCCGCGGTGCTCGGCGCAGGCTCGGTCAACGAGGGGCTGACGGCCCGCATGCGCGGCGGGCGCCCCGAGGGCTCTCGCATCCGCCTCGCCGCCGAGGGCGTGGTTGAATCGGTGAAGCGCCTGCGCGACAACACTGACTACATCGCTGTTCTTGGCGTGGACACCCAGCCGATGTGGCTGCTGCGCCCCACCCTGGTCACCGACCGCGCGGCCATCAGCCAGGCGGCCCGCAACCTGACCTCCGGCGGCGGCGGCATCTACATCACGACCGCCATGGAGGCCGCCGCGCCGGTGATCCTCGCGGCGACGACGCCACTCAAGCACGTCGTCCTGTTCGCCGACGCGAGCGACGTGGGCGAGCAGCGGCGGGCCAAAGGGGGCGAAGAAGCGGTCTCGTTCGTCTCTTCGCTCCGCCGGGCTGGGGTGACCTTCTCAGTGGTCGGCATCGGCGGGGCTGGCGACCGCGACCTGCTCTACCTGCAGAACCTCGCCCGCGTCGGCGGCGGTCAAGCGTGGCTGGCGGAAGATCCCCGTCGATTGCCCGCGCTGTTCGCCCGGGAGACCGAGCGCCTGCTCGGCGCGCCCCCGCCCGCGGCGCTCCGCCTCCGCGCCGAGGCCGACCGCTGGAGCCCCGCCCTGGACCGCGTCTCGCTGCCGAGCGCGCCGATGTTGACCGGCCACCATCGCCTGCGGGCCCGTCCCGGCGCGGTGGTGTCCGTGCGAACCTCCCAAGGGCCCCTGCTCGCTGGCGCCACGGTCGGCCTCGGGCAGACCTGGGCCTTGGCCACCGACGTGGGCGCGCGCTCGGCGCAGCCCTGGCTCGGCTGGTCGGGCTGGGGCACCCTGTGGGCCAACCTCCTGCGGGCCTCCACCCGTGAGCAGGACCAAACCGACGATGTTGAGGCCATCCTCACCATCCGTCCGGACCCGGATCACCCCGGGCGCAGCCGGATCCACCTGTCCGAGCGGGACCGCCTCGGCCGCAGCCGCGCGCCCTTCAACCGGACGATCTCGGTCCGTCGCGCGGACGGGGCGGACGAGACGACGACTGACGTCCACCCCCTGAGCGTGGTCGCGCCCGGCGCGTGGGAGACCTCGGCCTTGTTGCCCGCCAATGCCGCCCTCGAGCTCCGGCCGAGCGAGCCGGAGGGGGCCAAGGGCGCCGCCTTCCTCCGGGTGACCGAAGCCGAAGATCCGGGTTTAGGGCCCGATCCCGCGGTGCTCTCCGCCTGGACCGCCGATGCCAGCGCACGGCCGGCGCCGGTCCGCCGGAGCCCGCTGTGGTGGGCCTTTGCCGCGGCCGCCGCCCTCCTGCTGCCCGTAGATGCCTGGGCCCGAAGGATCGGGCAGCGTACGGCGGGCCGACGCTGAGCCCCCGCTGCGGCGTCGGCCCCATCGACCTGCTCAGCCGAGCCCGGGGAGCAGCAAGGTGGGCTGCCGGGGCGGGCAGCGCAGGACCACCGCGCCGCGGCGCACGCCCAGCAGCCGGGTGGGCCGCAGGCGCAGGGCCTCGAAGGGGTCCGAGCACTGCAGCAGCACAAAGTCAGCGAAGCAGCCGGGGTAGAGCCCGTAGTCGGGCAGGCCGAGGACCGCTGCGGCGCGGGTGGTGACGGCCGCAAAACACTCGATCTGGCCGGCGACGCTGGTCATCTGGGCGACGTGCAGGCCCATGTGGGCCACGTCCAGCATGTCGCCGGAGCCGAGCGCGTACCAAGGGTCCATCACGCAGTCTTGGCCGAAGGCGACGTTGACGCCGCCGGCGAGCAGCTCGGGCGCCCGGGTCATGCCGCGCCGCTTCGGGTAGCTGTCGTAGCGGCCCTGCAGCGTGATGTTGATCAGCGGGTTCGCCACGACCTGCAGCCCCGCCTCGGCCATCAAGGGGATCAGCTTGTCCACGTAATTGTTGTCCATGGAGTGCATGGACGTGAGGTGCGAACCGGTCACCCGGCCCTGCATCCCGTGGCGCAGCGCCTCCCGGGCCAGCGTCTCCACCTGCCGGCTGTGGGGGTCGTCGGTCTCGTCGCAGTGCATGTCGACGCGAAGGCCCCGGCGCGCGGCGAGGGCCATCAGCGCGGCGGTCGCGGCCCGGCCCTCTTCGGCGGTGCGCTCAAAGTGGGGAATGCCCCCAACCACGTCGATCCCGCGATCCAACGCTTCGTTGAGCAGCGCGGCCGCCCGCGGGTCGCGCAGGTAGCCGTCTTGGGGGAAGGCCACGAGCTGAAGGTCGATGTAGGGCGCCATCTCGGCGCGGACCTCCAGCAGGGCATCGACCGCCCGCAGCTCGGGATCGCAGACATCGACGTGGCTGCGGATCGCGAAAAGGCCGTTGGCGATGGCCATCCGGCAGTAGGCCCGCGCCCGCTCGGCGATGTCTTCGCGCCGCAGGGTGGGCTTGAGCTCGCCCCACAGCGCGATGCCCTCCAGCAGTGTGCCCGAGGCGTTCCGACGGGGCTGGCCCAAGGTGAGCGCCGAGTCGAGGTGGAAGTGGGCGTCCACAAAGGGCGGGCTGAGGAGCTGCCCCTGCCCGTCGATCACCTCGCCGGCGGCGCCCGGCAGGCGGGGGCCGACCGCGACGATGCGCTGGCCCTGCACCGCCACATCGACGTCGGTGCGCCCATCGGGCAGATTGACGTGCTTGACGATCAGATCGAACATGGCTCCCCCGGGTGCTCGGCTCAGGCGGAGGCGCCGCCGCTCTCGCCGCCGCGGATCCACACGCGAAAAGTGCTGCCCCGGCCGGGCCGGCTTCGGACCTCCACCGTGGCCTTCATCGACTTGGCGAGGTGCTTGACGATGGCCAAGCCGAGCCCGGTGCCGCCCGCCGAGCGGGCCCGGCCGCGGTCCACCCGGTAGAAGCGCTCGAAGATGCGCTCGTGGTGGGTCGGATCGATGCCGATCCCGTTGTCGATGACCTCGATGATGACCCCGGCGTGGCGGGGCCGGGCGCGCACCTGAACCTCGCCGCCCGCCTCGGTGTACTTGATCCCATTGGAGACCAGGTTGCCGAGCAGGTGCTGCATGGCCTCCCGGTGGGCGAGCACCCAGATGGTGTCGCTGAGGCTCGCGACGAGGCGGATCCGGCGCTCGACGGCTTGGGCGGCGTGCTTGTCGAAGACCTCGTCCACCACAGCCTTCAGCGCCAGCTCCTGGAGGGGCGGCGGGGTGTCCATCGCGTCGAGGCGGGCGAGCTGCAGCAGATCGTCAAACAGATCCGTCAGGCGCCGGCTGTTCCGCAAGATCGTCTCGACCATGCGCACGGCGGGCGGCGCGAGCAGCTCGGGGTCGTGGAGCAAGGTCTCCGCGAAGCCAGCGATGGCCGTCGCGGGCGTACGGAGCTCGTGCGAGACGTTCGCCACGAACTCCTGACGGTACCGCTCGGCTTGGCGCAGCCGGCTGACGTCTTGCACCACGCAGAGGCGGCCAAGCCCGGCCCCCAAGGGCACAACCCGCACCAGCAGGTCAATCCGACCCACATGCAGCGGAAACTCTGCCTCGTCGGTGCGCCCGGGGCTCAGGGCCTCGGCGATGGCCGGGATGGGCAGGGCGTCGATCGGCGTTCGGCCGATGGGATCGGGCACCAGCGGCACCATCCGGCACAGCGCTTGGTTGAAGGTGCGGACGAGCCCGCTCGCGTCGGTCACGAGCACGCCGTTGGGGCTCAAGCCGACGATCACCTTGGCCAGCGCGGCGTCGGCGTCCACCCCCTCGACCGCCGGGGTCGGCGGACCAGCCGCCGCGGCCACGCCCGACGGGGCCCCGGACACGCTCCCGAACACGGGTGCCCCGGACGGTGGCCTGCCGGTCAACGGGGCTCTGCCTCTTCGGCGGTGCGGAACCGGTAGCCGGCGCCGCGGACCGTCTCGACATAGTCGGCCGCCAAGCTCAGCTTCTGCCGGAGGCGCTTGACGTGGGTGTCGACCGTGCGGGTGTTGAGGCTGGGGGGCAGCTCCCACACCCGCTCCAGCAGCTCGCCGCGGCTGCACAGCCGGCCGGAGTGCACCGCGAGCCACGCCAGCAGGCGGTACTCGGTGGCCGTGAGCTGGAGCTCTTCGTCGCCCACAAAGGCCCGGTGGGAGCCCTGCTCGATGCGGAGCACGCCGATGCGGATCTGGCCGAGGTCTTCATCGGGCGGCGGCGCGGCCACCCGGCGGGCCCCGGCGCGGGCGCGGAGCACCAGCTCCTGCACGTGGAAGGGCTTGGTCACGTAGTCGTCCGCCCCGACCTCGAAACCAGCGAGCCGGTCGGCGTCTTCGTCGCGGGCCGTCACCATGATGATGTAGCAGTCCGCGGTGCGCCGGCTGGCCCGAAGGCGCTGGCAGACCTCGGTGCCCGACATGTCCGGCAGCATCAGGTCGAGCAAGATCACCGGCGGGCGGGCCTCAGCGGCGCGGGCCAAGGCGCTCGCGCCGTCGGCGGCCTCCAGCACATCGAAGCCGGCCTTCCCGAGGTTGTAAGCCAGGAGCGCGCGAATGTCGGCCTCGTCGTCGACGACGAGCACCTGAACACGGGGCTCAGCGGGGGCGTCTGCAGCGGGTGGGTTGGGCATTCGGGTCTCGACGGGCTTGGGGAGCGAGCGGGTGGGGCGGCCCGGGTCGGCGCGGGGGCGCTTCGGCGGACGCCGCAAGATGACCCGTCAGGCGGTGTCCGGCACCTGAACGTCACCAGGAAAGGGCCCGCCTCTGTCCAAACCGCGCCCCCGCGGCGGCGCCTCAGCGGGGGGCTCCGCCGCTGACGAGGGGCTGCCCGCCGGCCAAGGTGCTGAGCCCGCCGAGGAGGCCGCGCCCGAGCTCGCCCGACCAGCGCAGCCAGGCGAGGGTGTAGGCCTGGCCCTGGGTCAGCGCCAGCGTCTGGCCGACCATCCCGAAGACGACCTCCCTGAGGCCAATCCCACCGAGTGCGATCGGCAGGCTCATCGCGGCGTCCATGGCGGGGACGAGCCCAAAGGCCCGGAGCGTGCTGAGCTCCGCCCCCGCCGCCTGAAACAGCAGACTCACGCTGATCACGTTGAGGGCCGCCATCGGAAGGCCCAACAGGAGCACCTGGACGGCGATGCGCCGCTGGCCCAGCCCGAGGTTCATGGCGCGGACCAGGCCCGCCACCCGCCCGCCGATCCAGGGCAGGCGCCCCAAAGCAGGCGCGGCGTGTCGCCCGAGAAGGACGAGCGAGAGCGCGATCCCGATGCCCCCGCTGGCGGCCAGCACAAAGACCAGCACGCCGATCTCCAACACCTCCAGGCCGGGCCAAGGCCGGAGGGCCAAGAACAGCGTCAGGAAGCCCAACCAAGTGGCGAGATCGGCGAGCCGGAGCAGCAGTCCGGCGGCGAGCACCGCCTCCAGCTGGCCCGTGGCCCGGGTCAGGGCGGTCAGCCGGACCAGATCCGCGCCGCCCCGGGGCATCACGAGGCCGGCGAAGCTCGACCGCAGATGCAGCGTGAACAGCGCCCAGTAGGGGATCTGCAGCCCGGTGGCCTGCAGCGCCAGCCGATGCCGGACCGTCAACAAGGTCGTATTGGTGAGCGTTGTCAGCAGCGGCACCCCCCAGACCCACCGGGGCAGGAGCTGCACCACGCCGTCCAGCCCGTCGAGCACCTCCCAATCCAACACGTAGATCAGCCCAGCGACGCTGATCCCGACGCGGAGGCCCAGCAATGCGCGGGCCCGCCAGCGCGGCGGCGGGGCGGCATCGGTGGGCAGCGGGACCGGCGCCGATGGCTCGGACGCCGCGACGGGCGGCTCCTCGGGCTCGGCCCCGATCGGGGTCTGGGGCGGCATCGGCGGCGCTCCTGCTCCGGTTGGCTGCCTGGAGTAGCCTGTGGCGATGACCGCGCCGCCCACCGCCCTGCCGTCCCGCCGCGCTGCCCGCCTCGCCCCCAGGGCCTGGGTGTGGTTGGCCTCCGCGACGCTGTTCGCGTGCGGATCGCCGGCCTCACCCCCGCCCGCACAGGCGCTGTCCACCGCGCTCGCAGCGGTCCGGGCCCGGCCCCGCGCCGCGCTCGAGGCCTGCGCCGCCGTGGACGACCCGCGGTGGCGGGGAGACTGCCTGATCGCCGCCGTGGAGCGCCTCGCCGCGCGGGATGAGGCCGCCGCCGCCACGCTGTGCGAAGCGGTGCCGCGGCCGGAGGAGGCCGACGAGTGTTGGTTTCAGCTGGCCGAGCGCAGCGGCGCGGCGCGGCGCTGCGGGCAAGCCGGGCGCTTCGCCGAGGACTGCCGCCTGCACGCTTGGGTCGCCGGCATGGCTGCGTGGCTGCCGGCCCGACCGAGCGCCGATCCCGCGGTGCCGGCCCCGGCCTGGGCGAACGAGGTGGCCGAATCCGCAGCGATCGCCGCCAAAGACGCCGGTTTTGACGCGCAGGATGAACGACCCTGGACGGCCCTGTTCCGACACATCCACGCCCGCGCCGATCGCCCCGACCCTCGACTGTGCGGAGACTTCGAGGCGATGGGGCGCGCGGCGACCTGTCAGGCAGCGGGGCGTGCGACCCTCCGCGACCTGCTGCTCTACCGGCGGGACACCGGGGCGCTCGACTGCGCCGCTGCCCGCGAGGAGGCGCTGCTGTACGCTGATCCGGCGTGGAGGGACGTGATGACCGAGGTCACCGAAGCGGCCGGCTGCCCGCGGGTACCAGGGCCATGAGGGCGGCGCCTGCCTGGACGAACAGCGTGAACCAGCTGCTCTGCGTCATTCTCGTAGCCAGCTTCAGCCTCGGCTGCGCGGCCGATGAGGGGCTGAGCTGGCGGCGCAGCGTGGAGCTCATCGCCCTCACGGACCAAGCGCGGGTGCTCGATCTGCGCGCTGCCGAGGGCAACACCGGCGTCGAGCGGCACCAGGCGGTGATCCGGCTGGACCGCTGGCTGACCGACGGGGCGCCGATCGAG
>CANHON010000210.1 GCA_947462115.1 Deltaproteobacteria bacterium
AAAGACCTTGGTGAGCAGCGCGGCCGCGAGCAGATCAACGTGCAGCGCGCTGATCGCGGGGAGATCGGCGGCCCGGCTGCCCTGCAGCAGCGCGCCGATCGCGAGCGCCGAGGCGGCGGCCTGCAGGAGGGGGAGCGCGCGCCACCAGCGGCGCTCCGGTGGGCTCACCGGTAGGTCCGGCACTGGACCTCAATGCGAAAGTTCCCCGTGGCGCCCGCCTTCCCATCGACCCAGATGAGGTGCCGCTCGGCCCGGTTCACCGTGGTGATGCGCACGGTGTCGTCGCCGCCGCGGGTCGAGCCCTCGCACTCACCGGTGCCGCTGCTCCGGCTGGGACAGGAGCTCAGCTCGGGCCAGCGGATCGAGAACAGGTCGAGGTCCACGCAGTCGGTGTGCAGGACGACGTCGGCCTGGGTGTCCGCCGGCAGGTCGATGGCCCAGATGGCCTCGGGGCTGTCGGCGTAGCGGTGGCGCTGGGGCGTGCAGTACTTCGACTGGTAGAAGTCGTCGTCGAACCGCTTGCCCTGGCCGGCGTTGCTCGCCTCGACGCTCCCGCCGCAGGGGATCAGGGCCAGCGCGCAGTCGGTAGCGGGCTGCTGCAGGTTCTGATCGCAGTCGGGGCCGTTGCCGGGCCCGTCGAGCTGCACCGGCGCGCTGGAGCCGCCCGTGACCTGCGGGGCCGCCACCAGCGGCTGGGGCTTCGGGGTGTCTCCCTGGCCCACGACGACCTCTGGGGCCTTCTTCCCGACGATTCCAGAGCAGGCGAGGGTGCCGGCGGCGAAGAGCGCCAGCGGCGCGGCGCGGGTGGATCGGCGCATGGTCGTGGGCTCCGGTCAGCGGTAGCGGCGGCAGTTGACGGTCAGGCGGAAGTTACCGGTTGCGCCGCGCTTGCCGTCCACCCAGAGGAGGTGCGCTTCGGGGCGATCCACCGTGGTGATGGTGATCTTGCCGCCGCGCTCGGTCACGTCGGCCTCGCACTGGGTCACGTTCACGTGGCTGGGCGTGGGGCACTTGCGCGGGTTGTCCCAGTTCGCGGAGAAGACGTCCAGGTCGACGCAGTCGCTCGCCAGCAGGACGTCCGCCCAGGTGTTGGCGGGGATGTTGATCGAGTAGACCGACTCCGGCGCGAGGCCATATTCATGGCGCTCGGGGGTGCAGGCCTTGTGCTGGTAGAAGCTCTCGTCGAAGTGCATGATCCCATTGGAGGTGTTGCCGACGATGACGTCGCCGCACTGCACCTCGCGGATCGCGCAGCCGAGCGGGGCTTCGCTGTCGTAGGCCTTTTTGCAGTCCACGGGCTCGGTGGCGTACTCGGGGTCGATCTCGCGGACCCCCGGGATGACCTTGTTGACTGTGCGGCCGCAGTCCACGATGCCGCCGCTGCACGCGAGCAAAAAGGCGGCGGCGGGCAGCAGGCCCACCGCGGGGCGCAGGCGCATCGGGCTCATGGGGTCTCCAGCGATCGGCCGCCGCCGGTCCAGGCCCGCAGGCCGCCCGCCAGGTAGAAGGCGCCTTCGTTTCCGCGAAAGCGCACGAAGCGCGCCGCCTCTCGGCCGGCCTCCCCGCGCTCGTCGTAGAAGACCAGCTTGCGCGGTTCGGGCGGCAGCTCCGCGAGGCGGATCCCGAGCGTCGAGAGCGGCAGGTGCTCGCTGCCTGGCAGACCGGCCCGACCTTCGGGGTTGCCCTCCCGCACGTCAACGAGGAGCGGGGGCGCCTCGGCTTGCAGGGCGAGGGCCAGCTCCGCCGCGCTCCAGCCGAGGCCCGCCGGCTCGTAGTCCGCGGGGGTGTCGAGCTGCGGCACGTTGCGCGCGGCGGGCTCCCGATCGCCGGCCCGCGCGGCTTGGCGGGCCTGCTCGCGGGCGTCTTGGTTGACCTGGACCGCGCGCGCGGCGTGGCCCAGCGCCCGAAAAGGTAGGTTGATCAACGTGCGGAGCAATTGGACCTCCGGGGTTCAGCGCGAGGGGAGGGGAGGCCGGGGCGCCCTTAGCCTTCGGTGGGGATGCGCCCGTAGGCTTCGGCCAAGCTCCGCAGGCGTCGGGCGGTGTGCACCGGCAGCGCCGGGGCCCGCCAGCACCAGTTTCCATCGGTGGTGCCCGGCGTGTTCATGCGGTGGCCGTTGTCGAGCTCCAGCGCGTCTTGCATGGGCGTGATCGCGAGATCGGCCACGCTCGAGAAGGCGAGCCGGATCAGGTCCCAGCTCGGCTCGCTCCCGTCGCGCCCCACGTAGACCCGGTAGCGGTGCTGGCTGCGGGCATCGGCGCCCCGGTACCAGCCCACCACGGTGTCGGTGTCGTGGGTGCCGGTGTAGGCGACCCACCGCGGATGGCCGTAGTTGTGGGGCAAGAAGGGGTGATCGTTGCCGCCGCCGAAGGCGAACTGCAAGATCTTCATGCCGGGCATCCCGAGATCGTCGCGCAGGGCCTCCACGTCGGGCGTGATGACGCCGAGGTCCTCGGCGAAGAAGGGCAGGTCGCCGAGGTGGGCGCGCAGCGCTTCAAAGAGCGCCGCGCCGGGGCCCTCGGCCCACCGACCGTGGGTGGCGTCGGGGGCGCCGCTGGGGATCTCCCAGGACGCGGCGAAGCCCCGGAAGTGATCGATGCGCACGAGGTCGCAGGTCTCGAGCACGGAGCGCAGGCGGGCGGCCCACCACGCGTAGCCTTGGGCGGCGTGCGCGCTCCAGTCGTAGTGCGGGTTCCCCCAGCGCTGGCCGGTCGGGGAAAAATAGTCGGGGGGGACGCCGGTCACGGGGTCGGCGCTCCACTGGCCGTCCTCGCCGGTCTGCCCGCGGAAAAGGCTGCGCTGGGCCCACACATCGCAGCCGCCGCCCGAGACGAAGATCGGCACGTCGCCGATGAGCTCGACGCCCCGCTCGTTGGCCGATCGCCGCAGGCTCGCCCACTGGCGCTGCATCAGCAGCTGGGCCGCGAGTACCTCGGAAATGACGTCGTGCAGGCGCTCTCTGGCGTCCGACACCGCGCCCTGCTCGTAGCGCGCCAGCGCACCGGGGAAGCCCCCCCAGCCGTCGGCCTGGTGGACCCGGCGGAGGGCCTCATACAGGCCCCAGTCTTGAAGGGCCGGGCGCTCCGCGGCGAACTTGGCCACCAGCTCAGGCTCGCGCTCCACGAGGCGCCGCGCGGCGACCGCGACCCGCGGCGCGTGCCAGCTTTTGACCTGCTCCACATCGACGCGGCCCTGGCCCATGGGGCGATCGGCGAGCTCGGAGGGGCGCAGCAGCCCGTCATCGACGAGCCGATCGAGGCTGAGCATGTGGGTGCCCAGCGCCATGGCGGCCGGGCTGTCGTAGGGCGAGAAGCCGGCGCCGGGCGGGTTGAGGGGCAGCACCTGCCAGAGGCGCATGCCGGCTTCGGCCATCCAGTCGAGGAAGCGCAGCGCGCCGTCGCCGAGGTCGCCGCAGGGGCCCGGCCCGGGCAGGCTGGTGGGGTGGAGGAGAATGCCGGCTTTTCGCATGGAGACCTCGGGGCAGACCGAGCACAGAGGCCGCCGGGTGTCGCCGATCGGAGCCGCGCCGGTGCGCACGGTTCTCCTATCACCCTGCACCGCGGTCGGTCGGCAGGCGACTCTGGTTGCTTCCCGCGCCGTGGGGCCTTGATCTTCGGCGGCCCATGCGATAGCCCCGCCGGGTCTGTTTCGGAGGTGTCTCATGGCAAGCACGGTTCGCTCGGGCAAGTCGGCCCGCTACCGCGCCAAGTTGAAGGCCAAGAAGTCCAAGGAGCGGGCCCGCAAGGCCGGTTTCATGGCGGTTCGCAAGGCTGGTGGGCGCATGAAGCGCATCAAGCCGGCCGTGAACGTCAAGCAGAACTGATCGATCCCGCGGGGCGTGCTCCGCGGTCAATCAGCCTCGCTGGGGTTCTTGGGGGTCCTTCAAGGAGGGGGCGTCGTTCGCGGCGCCCCTTCTCGCATTTTTGCTCCGGCGGCCGTCCGGCCTGCCGCGGCGAACCTCGGGATGTTCCCCGGTCTGATCGTTCTGATGGACAGTGTTTTGAGCGTCACACAGGAAATTGTCGAGCGGGTCGAGCCGAGGAGTTGACGTGCCAATAGAGGGTGTGGTCTTGTGGCCAGCGGCCCGGACGACCTCCGAGCTTCAAGCGTCAAGCCCTGGGCCCATCGCCCGCCGCGCCCCCGAACCGAAAGCACCGGCTGCCCGCCCCAACGAGCCCGCCATGTCCCGCCTCTGGTCAACCGCCGCGCTCTCCTTCCTCTGCACCACCGGCCTCGTGCTGATCGGCGCAGCGCAGCGCGGCGCGCCCGCGGCCCCGCTCGCCCCGCTCCCGTCGGCGGCGCCCACGGGTCGGGCGGACGCGCCCAGCCCCATCCGCGCGGTCCCAGCGGTCGCTCCCCAGCGCGTCGATCCGCAAGCCCCGCAGCAGATCGTCACGAAGATGGCCTCCAACACGTTGGCTTCGCCTTCGCTCTTGTCTGTCGCAGGGCAACCGGCGGACGACCAGCCCGCCGCGCCCGTCCGCCCCGCGCGGGCGGCCTCCGGCCCGAGCGCGCTGTCGCGGGCATGGACCGCGCTGGCCGAGGGCCTGTGGGCGGAGGCCCCGCCGCAGCCCTGGCCGGGCACGGGGCTGTACCAAGAGGACCACCCCTCCTCGGTGCCCGCACTCGCGCACTCCGGCCTCGATCAAGCGCTCTCGCCGCCCCCGCGGTCCAAGACCTTCGAGCCGCCCTCTTGGTTCCCGGCGGAGCAGCGGCTGGCCTTGACGATGCTCGACGACATCAGCGGCGCCCCCGCGCGCACCGACGCGTCGTTGCAGCTTCACAGCCGGGCGGTCTTCGTGTGGGACCTCGACGCCAACCGCGCGCTGCTGGCCCGTCGGGCCGACGACCGCCGGCCGGTCGCCTCGCTCACCAAGGTGATGAGCGCCCTGACCACCGTGGCCGAGGGCGCGGACCTCGACGCGCAGGTCTGCCTCGACCTGAGCTCCCGGCCGAGCTGGCCCGGGGCGGTCAGCCGCATCCGCAAAGGCACCTGCACCACGGGCTGGGATCTCCTCGGGGCCGCGCTGGTCCGCTCCGACAACGGCGCTGCCTACGCCCTCCCCGAGGTCTCGGGGCTCCCTCACTACGTCTTTGTCGCCCGAATGAACGCCGTCGCCCGCGAGCTCGGCATGGATCAGTCGACCTGGTCGGACCCCTCCGGCGCCGAGGACGACAACATCTCCACCGCCCGCGACATGACCCGGGCGATCATCGCGGCCTCCCTGCACCCGGAGCTGGGGCCGGTGGCCTCCGCGCCCGCCTGGTCCTTGGAAGACCAGACCGAGGGCAAGACCCGGCAGCTCATCACCACCAACTCGTTGATCGGACGACCGGACACCGACATCCTCGCCGCCAAGACCGGCTACACCGACACCGCCCGCTACTGTTTCACCGGGGTCTTCCGGCTCAGCAACGGTCGAACCGTGGCGGTGACGACGCTGGGCGCCGGTCGCAACCGGGATCGCTGGGCGGACCTGCGGGCCATCCTCGCCTGGGCCGAGTCTGAGCGGCCCGACGCCGGCTGAGCCCCCGATCGCCTTGGCGGGCCCCGGGCGCGCCTGCCATGATGGCCGCAAGCAACCGAGGTCCGATGTCCACTGAGCCCCGCGCGGCCCGCTTCGCTACGCCGCTGCTGCACGCCTCGCTGCTGGTCGGCCTCGGCGCAGCCGGCAGCCTCAGCCTCGGCCTCGCCTGCAAGGTCACGAAGACCACCTTGATCTGGGACACGGGCGACACCGGCGCGTCGAGCACCGCCGATCGCGACGGCGACGGTTTTGCCGCCGACGTGGACTGCGACGATCAAGACCCCAACACCTACCCCGGCGCGCCCGAGCGCTGCGATGGTCGGAACAACGACTGCGACGCCGGCGTGGACGAGGAGCCGGTCGACGGCCGGAGCTTTCACCAAGACGCCGATCTCGACGGCTACGGCAACCCCGACGTGCTGGTGCAGGCCTGTGAGCGCTCGCCGGGCTTCGTGGAGGAGGGGACCGACTGCGACGACGCCAGCGCCCTCGCCAACCCCGGCCAAGCCGAGGTCTGCAACGACGGCCTGGACAACAATTGCGACGGGGATCTGGGCGCCTGCGACCGCAGCGGGAACCTGAGCCTCGCCGAAGCCGACGCCACGCTGCTCGGCGTCAGCACCGGGGATCAAGCGGGCGCTTCGGTCGCCTCGGTGGGCGACATGGACGGCGATGGGCGGGGCGAGCTGGCGGTGGGGGCGCCGCGGGCCGACGCGCGCGGGGCGGACTCCGGCGTCGTTTACCTGCTGTCCACCGATGTCGTCGGCGAGCGCGCCCTCGACACCGCCGAGCTGAGCATCGCCGGCCCCACCGGGACCTACGGCGCGGGCGGCGTCCTGGCCTCGGTCGGTGATGTCAACGACGATGGCTACGCCGATCTGCTCGTTGGAGCGCCGCTGGGCGACGGGGGCGGCATCGACAGCGGCGGCGCTTTCCTGTTCTTGGGCCCGCCCGGCGCCTGGTCGGTGCTGGGCGACGCCACCGCGCGGCTGATCGGGGACGTGGCCTATGACACGGCCGGCGGAGCGGTCGCGGCCGGCGGTGACCTCACCGGGGACGGGGTGGTGGACCTGCTGATCGGGGCCGAGGGCTACGGAGACGGCGGCTTCCAAGCCCAGGGCGCGCTCTACGTCGTCTCGAGCGACGAGACGGGGGAGCTCCGCCTGCGGGCAGGCGCGGGCTTGGTGGTGGGCGAGGCCCGCTACGACCGCCTCGGCGCCTCGGGCGCGGCCGCGGGGGACTTCAACGGCGACGGGGTCGGTGATCTCGCGGCGGGCGCGGTCACGTGGAGCAGCAACGAGGGCACCGGTCGGGTCTACCTCGTCGAGGGGCCCATCAGCGGGCGCGTCGGGGTGGAGGACGCCGCGGCCACCCTGGACGGCGAGGGGCTGCTCCACAACGCTGGTCGCAGCCTGAGCGCTGGGGACATCAACGGGGACGGGGCGGCGGATCTCGTCGTCGGGGCGCCCGGCTATGCCGCGCTCGGCGAAGGCCAAGGCGCCGTCTACGTGCTGTACGGGCCGCTCTCGGGGACCGGCTCGCTGGCTGCGGCGGACGCCCGAATCGAAGGGGCGGCCGCTGGGGACGCGCTCGGCACCGCCGTGGACGCGGGCGGTGACAGCAACGGCGACGGGCGCATCGACCTGTGGGTGGGCGCGCCGGGCCACGATCGGGCGGCTGACAACGCTGGCGCCGCCGCGCTTTTCTCCCGGGACGTGCTGGGGACCCTGAGCTGGGAGGACGCTCCCTTTAAGGTGTTCGGCGTGGAGGTCGATGAGCGCGCGGGACAGAGCCTGTCGATGGCCGGCGATCAGAACGGCGATGGCCTCGCAGACGCGCTCATCGGCGCGCCGGGCCTGCGGGCGAAGGGCGGCGCCTACCTCGTGTTGAGCGTGGGGCTCTAGGTCTCGCTGGGGGATCCTGCGTTGAAAATACTGATGGTAACGGTGTCCTTGCCACCGGACCGGTGGACCGGCGCGGGCCGCGCCCTGCGGGACCTGTGGGGTGCGGCCCGACGGCACCACGAGCTGCGCCTGGTCAGCGGCTGGTGGCGAGACCGCGCCTCCCTGCCGCCCGACGCCTGCGCGGTGGAGCTTCGGGGGCACGCGGGCCCGCGGGCCCGGGCCAAGCTGGCTTGGGCCGTCGCCGAGGAGGTTCGGCGTTTTCGGCCTGATCTCGTCGTCTCGGGCACGGTCGCGCTCCCGCCGCTGCGGGCGCCGCTGGTGCTCGTCATGCACGACCTCCGGCTCTTCGGCGGCACGCTGGCGGATCGGCTGCGGGGGAGGGCCTTCGCCCAGCTCGCTGGTCGGGCGGACGCGGTGGTCACCACCAGCCTGCACGCCTCCAGCGCCCTGCAGGCGCTCGGGCTCCCGGCGGATCGGCTCCGCTTGGTGCCGGGGGCCGTCGATCTGGAGCACTTCGCCCCCGATCC
>CANHON010000211.1 GCA_947462115.1 Deltaproteobacteria bacterium
CCCCTCGCCGCCGGCGAGCCCCCGGAGGCCAAAGCGGCGATGTCCTCTTGAATGAGCTGCAGCACGACGGTCGCCGGGCGCGCCCCGAGGCCGGCGTCCACCCAGGCCAAGGCGTCGCGGCTGCCGTCGAGGGCCTGGACCCGCGCGCCGGTGCGGCCGAGGTGCAGCATGAGGCGAGCGAGCAGAACACCGCAGCTCACGCCGATCAGGACCAGCTCCACCGGGTGATCGGCCGGCAGACACCGGCGCGCGGCGGCCGCGGCCAGCTGGAGCCGCGCGCTGAAGCCGGCGCTGGTGGGCAAGGCCATCAGCTCAGCGTCGAGCAGCCGACCGAGCGCGCCCTCGCCGCGGGGCTGGGCCAGGAGCAGGTGGGCCAGCACCCGGGGATCGCCGCCGCGCCGCGCCCCGACGTCCAGCGCCAGGGCGCCGAAGCCCGAGCGCACGAGCTGGGGCCGGAGGGCTGAGGCGAGGCCCGCCCCCGCGAGGCGCGCCCGCTCGTGCTCCACCCCGCCAATGCCGAGCCAGGCGGCGATCTGGGCGGCGAGCTCCCGCATCGAGCCGGCCACCCGCCCCGCCGGCGCCGGGTCTTCGGGGTCGCGGCAGAGGGCGGCGTCGGCCTCCAGCCACACCCGGCGGGCCTCGCGCACCAGGGCCTCGACGCGCTCTTCGTCGGCGGAGCTGAGGCTGCGGCTGGCGACCGCGGCGCTGATGCCGCCCACCACCGCGTTTCGGCTGGTGAGCCGGAGCCGCGCGGCCATGCTGGCGGAGACCGCGCGCCAAAATGCCGCCTCGACCTTGGGGTTGGCCTCGAAGACCCGCAGCAGGCCGGCGCGCTCCCAGCGCAGCACCGCACCCTCCCCGTCGGCCCGCACGTCGGCCGCGCGGGGGGCCTCGTCCACCAGGGCCATCTCGCCGACCACGTCGCCGGGGCGCAGGGCGTCGAGCACCACCTCGGGGCGGCTGCGGGTGTCGACCACCTCAAAGCGGCCGGCCAAGACCACGAACAGCTCGTCGCTGCGATCGCCGCGCTGGATGATGTGACCGCCGCTCGGCACGTCGACCTGGCGCCCGGCCGCGACCAGGGCGGCGCGGGCCTCGGGGGGCAAAAGCTCCAAAAAGTCGATCGCCACGCTCACCTCACCCGGGGCGCGGCGGTGGGGACGCCGACGCCGCCCGAGCCTATCGCAGGGCCCGCCGCCCGCGCCGCGCCGACCGCGGGGCCCGCCGGCCCAGGCCACGACCTCTGGCCGAGGCGCCGGGTTAGCAGCCCGGCACCGGCGCCCTGCTCCCATCGGCGCGAAGCGGGCCCCGGCTGCGGCCCGCCGCGCGGGCGCGCCCCACCCGAATCCCCCCAGCGAGGCCACCATGAGCCAGGAACCGAGCGCCAGCCCCACGGCGCTGAACGCCGCGCAGATCCACGCCGCCCTCGGCGAAGAGCTGGACGCCCTCATCCTCCGCCTGCGCGAGATGGACGACGAGGACGCCATCAAGGAGCGCCTGACGGTCCTGCTGACCGGAGAGACCGCGAGCCAGGCCCGCGAGCTGCTCGAGGGCCGCCTGCGGGGCGAGCGCCTCGAGGTGCAGTGGGAGCTGGAGGAGGTCCTCGACGCCACGGCGCCCAAGCCGCCGCCGGCGCCCGAGGCCCCCGCCGCCCCTGAGGCCCCGCCCGAGCCGCCCGAGGACCCCAACAAGCCGCTGACCGCCGCTGATCTCGTGCCGGTCTACGACGATCCCCGCGGGCTCATGCTGCACAAGTCCAAGCGCGGCGACCGGTGGTTCGCCACCCAGTTCGACCCGCGCACCGGTCAACCGCAGACCTTTGAATTGTCTGCCCAAGAGAAGGCCCAGATCAAGGTGCAGCTCGCCGGGAGCCCCTACTGGCTGCTCGGGGGCAAGGGCTGATGGGCGCGGCGACGCGGCGCGGCGGGGGGCTGCCCCAGGCTTGGCTGGGGGCGGCGGCCCTCGCGCTCGGGCTCGGCTGCGGCGGCACCCGCAAGCTGCTCCGCGACGCCGAAGGGTACTACGCCGAGGGCCGCTACTCCGCGGCGGTCCGCACCTACGAGCGCGTGCTGGAGGCCAAGCCCGGCGAGCCCGAGGCCTTGGTCGGGGTGGCCCGCGCGTGGCTGGAGACCGACCAGCCCGAGCGGGCCATCGTGCCGGCCCAGGTGGCCGCCGAGACCAAGGTGCCGGGCGGCAAAGAGGCGCTGGTCGATGCGCTGGTCGCCAACGGTCGGGGCGCGGACGCCCGCGCGACGGCCGAGGCCCTGGTGGCCGAGGCCCCCACCGACCCCACCGCCCACCAGCGCCAGCTCGAGGCCCTGCTGGCCGCCGGTCAGCTCCAGCCGGCGATGTCCGCGGCGGAGAAGATCATCGAGCTCGGCGGCGGCGCGCGGGCCATGGCCTCGGCCGCCTGGGCCCAGGTCCGGGTCGACAATTGCGGCCGCGCCACCACCCTCGCCAGCCGGGCCAGCGCCGCCGCCGTGGCGGACGCCGGGGTCCAGGCCGAGGCCGCGGCGGTGTTCCGCCTGTGCGGGGACGCCGAGCGGGCCAGCGCCACCGCCAACGCCGCGCGGGGGCTGCTCACCGACAATGGCGCGCTGTGGAGCGTTCAGGCCAAGCGGCGGCTGGACGGCGGCGACGCCGAGGGGGCCGTGCGCCGCCTGTCCTGGCTGCGGGCGGTCTACGGCGACGACGGGCAGATCGCCGCGCGCCTCGGCTCGGCCTGGCTCAAGGCCGGCGACGCCCCGCGGGCCAGCGGTGAGCTCGGCGCCGCGCTCAAGCTCGCGCCCTACATCGCCACCAACCAGCTCGCCAGCGGCGTTCACGTGGCCTACCGGGCCGCCGATCAGCTCAGCGAGCAGGACCGCCAGGTCGCCGTGACCGCCATCCTGCGCGAGCGGGCCCGGGCCGACGCCGCGCGCGGAGACGGGGACGCCGCCGCGGAGGCCCAAGAGGAGGCGCTGCGCCGCTCCGGCAGCCGCGACCCCGCTGAGTGGCTGCAGGTGGCGATGGCCTGGCAGACCGCCCCCGATCCCACCCGCGGCCTCGACGCCGCCCGCATGGCGGCCGACCTCGCCCCCGACAGCTTCGAGGCCCGCCTCGTGCTCGCCTCGGTGCTGGCGCGGCGCCGGGAGCTGGAGCAGGCCATCGGCCACGCCCAGCTCGCCTTCCGCATGCGCCCCAGCGACGAGCGCGGCGCCCTGCTGCTCGGCAACCTCTTGATCTCGCGGGGAGATCTGCGGGAGGCCGAGCGCGTCTACACCGACGCCCTCGCGGCGAACCCGAAGTCCGCCGCGGTGCGCGACGCGCTGCGCCGGCTGCCCAAGCGCTGAGTCAGGGGGCCGCGGGGCTCGGCTCCGGCCGCAAGGGCCAGACCTCCATGGGCGCCGCCCGCCCCTTGAGCGACACCGTCCGGGGCTGCCCCAACGGGAAGGCCCCCGACAGCAGGCGGGCGGTGGGCGCGCCGAGCAGCACCTCGTCCACCGCGGCCTCGGACTGGATGCGCTGAGCGACGTTGACCGTGTCGCCGATGACGGTGAAGTCGCGCCGGAAGTCCCGGCTGCCGACGTCGCCGACCACGACCTCGCCGCTGTGGATGCCCACGCGCAGCCGCAGGTCGACGCCGAGCTCCGCCCGGAGCGCCGGGAGCACCCGGCGGACCAGCTCCAGCGCGCCCTGCACCGCCCCGGCCGCGCCCCGGCTGTCCCCGTCGAAGACCGCGAGGATGCAGTCGCCGATGAACTTGTCGATGCTCGCGCCGTGCCGCACCAGCGCCGGCACCGTCGCGTCGAAAAAGGCGTTGAGCACCCGCACCACCTCGGCGGCGGGCAGCGTCTCGCACAAGGTGGTGAAGCCCACGAGGTCGGCGAACAGCACCGTGCGCCGGCGGGAGACGGCGATGGGGTCGCGCCGCCCGGTCACGAGCCAGCTCTCCATCGCTTGGAGGGCCTCGCCCGACAGGTAGCGGTGCAGCAGGGTGCGCTGGCGCTCGCCCCGGGCGAAGGACAGCAGGCGCTCCACCTCCGAGACCAGCCGCTCGGGCGGATAGGGCCGGGCGATCACCGTGAAGCGCTCGGGGCCGAGCGCCGCGCTCAGCGCCGACAGGGCCTGCGACTGCACTGGGCCGCCCCCGCCGCCGGGCCGGGCGATGAGCACCACCGGGGCATGGCCCTCGTCCACCAAGCCGAGGACCGCGTCGACACCGACGTGCTCCAGGACATCTTCGTCCACCACCACGAGCTGGGCCTCGGGGCCGGCGGGCGGGGCTCCGGGCGATCGCCCGCCGGGCGCCCCGTCGACGCCCTGCACATCAAAGCCCTGCACATCAAAGCCCTGCGAGACGAGGCTGGACTCCAGCGCCCGGGCCCGCCGCGGCTCGGCGTCCAGCACCAGCAGGCGCTCCGGCCGGGCGAGGCTGCGCGCGGTCACGAGGCGCCGGACCCGGGCCACCAGCTCGGCCGGCACCGCGGGCTTGATGAGGTAGTCGTCGGCGCCCACCGCGTAGCCGCGGGCGATGGCGTCGGCGCTGATCTGGCTCGTGAGCAGCAGCACCGGGGTCATGGCGCGGCTCGGGTCGTCCTTGATGGCGCCGCAGAGGGCAAAGCCGTCCATGACCGGCATCTCCACGTCGCTGAGCACGAGGTCCGCCGGGCCGAACAGATCGAGGTTCCGCAGCGCCGCCTTGCCGTCCTCGGCTTCGCGGACGCCCCAGCCGGCGTCGGTGAGGGCCGCGCTCACCCAGCGGCGGTGGGCCCGCGAGTCATCCACCACCAAGATCTGCGGGATGGCGCTGAGCTGCGCCCGGACGACCGAGCGGATCTGCTCGGGCGTGCAGGGGAGCTGAAGCCGCGCGTGGCCCATCACCCGGGGCCCCAGCACCGGATCGGAGGAGGCGACCACGAAGCGGCAGGCCCGGAGCCGGGGCTCGGCGTGCAGCACCTCGACCAGCCGCCGCCCATCGGCGGTCGTGGCGGAGCGCCGCAGCAAGATCACCCGCGGGGTCTTGGCGGCCAGCTCGCGCAGCAGCCCCGGCGAGAAGGAGGAGTGCACGCTCACCTCGACGCCGAGCGGCGCGCAGCCCTGCTGGACCAGCTCCTCCAAAACCGGGCTGTCGAAGATCAGGGCGACGCGGCGCGGCTCGTCGGTCAGGGTCCACCTCCGCGGACATCCTATTGGGGCCGCCGCCCCGATCGGCGCTTCCAACGGCCATCCCCGCGGCCCGCCGCCGAAGTGGGCACGCTTGTACGGGGTTCCCCCCGTCCGCGTGTCCGAAGCGCGGGAGCCGCGGCTACACCTCGACGTCCCGCCCCGCAGGCCAACGGCCGGGCGCGAAGAGGAGCCGAGATGAGCGACAACGACGCGGTCTACGAATTTTCGCCCGACACCATCTTGGTCTCGAAGACCGACCCGCGGGGCGTCATCACCTACGCCAACGCCCAGTTCTGCAAGGCGGCCAACCTCCCGCCCGCCGCGCTGGTGGGCAAGCCCCACGCCACGGTCCGGCACCCCGACATGCCCCGGGCGGCCTTCGCCATGATGTGGGCCAAGCTGCAGGCCGCCGAGGAGTTCTTCGCGGTGGTCGTCAACAAGCGCGAGGGGGGCGGCTGCTACTGGGTGCTCGCCCACGTCGTCCCCGACATCGACCCCGACTCCGGCGAGGTGCTCGGCTTTCACAGCTCGCGCCGCTGGGTGAGCCCCTCTGCCCGCCGCGAGGCCGAGCGGGTCTACGCGCTGCTGCGCGCGGCCGAGGCCAAGGCCCCCAACAAGTCCAAGGCCGCGGCCGCTGGGCGGGCGGCGCTGGACCAGCTCCTCGCCGACGCCGGCCAGACCTACGAGCAGTGGGTCATGTCGCTCGCTGTTCAGACCGGCCGCTGAGCCGACCCGGTCCCCGCACCCGAACCCGAACCCGCGCGAGGTCCCCTTTGCCGCCCAAGACCGACGTCGTCAGCCCCACCGCCGCCCAGCTCACCCGCCTGCTGCGAGACGCCTCCGACGGCCGGCTGTCGAGCCGCATCACCGGCTTGTCCAGCGATGACCCCCTGTTCGAGATCGCTGAGGCGGCCAACGACCTGCTCGACCGGGTGGAGACGGCGAACCGCGAGGTGCTCGGCGCCATGGGCGCGGCGCGGGAGGGCCGCTACCACCGCCAGTACATCGGCCGAGGGATGACCGGCTCCTTCCGGGGAGTCGCCGACGCGATCTCCGCCTCGCTCCAGAGCCTCGAGGCCCAAGAGCGGGTCATCGACAAGGCAAAGGGCAGCATCGCCGCGCTCTCTCGCTCGCTGAGCGTCGAGGTGGGCGAGCGGACCGGGGAGCTGTTGGCCAGCAGCGAAGAGCTCGCGCGGACCAGCGAGGGCGTGGTGGCCTCCACCCGCACCTGCTCGGCCATGTCGGAGGCCGGCGTGACCGCGGCCCACGAGGCCCTGCAGGGCAGCGAGCAGATCGCCGCCGCCACCGAGGAGCTCGCGGCCTCGATCCGGGAGATCGGCAGCCAGTCCCACCAGAGCAAGGCGGTGTCGGAGCGCGCCGTGCAGGAGGTCATGCGGGCCCAGCAGGTGATGGCGGAGGTGACGGCCGCCGCCGCCGCCGTGAACAGCATCGTGGGCGTCATCTCCGAGATCGCCCGGCAGACCAACCTGCTCGCGCTCAACGCCGCCATCGAGGCCGCCCGGGCCGGGGACGCCGGCCGGGGCTTCGGCGTGGTCGCCGCCGAGGTCAAGGAGCTGGCCAGCCAGACCCGGGACTCCACCCGGGACATCAGCGTCCGCATCGGCGGGGTCGGCGAGGCCGTGACGCGCGGCAGCCGGGCGGTGGAGGACATCAGCGCGGCCCTCGAGCAGCTCGTCGCCTTCGTGAACAACATCAGCAGCGCGATCTACGAGCAGGACACCGTGACCACGGAGATCGCCAACGGCTCGGCCCGCGGCGTCGAGTTCGCGCGCAACGTGGTGCAGAGCTTCGCCACCATCGACCGGGCGGTGGCGGCCCTCGACGAGTCGGCGCGCCACCTCGACGGGGTGAGCGAGAACATGACCCGCCGGGTGGGCGAGGTGGACAGCCAGGTGCGCAGCACCATTGAGCAGATCGACGAGAACGTCCGGGCCATCGAAGCTGGCGCCGCGAGCGCGTGATCCCGACCCGCCCCGCGCCGCCCTGGAGGCCCCGTGTCCGATGACAGCCTCGACGACGACATCCGCGCGGAGTTTCGCGCGGAGAGCCAAGAGCACCTGCTCCAGCTGGAGGCCTCCCTCCTGGACCTGGAGCGGCGCCCCTCCGATCTGGGCACCATCAACCAAGCCTTTCGGTCCGCCCACAGCCTCAAGGGCGCGGCGGGCTTCCTCGGGCGGGCCGACATCGAGCGCCTGACCCACGCAGCCGAGGATCTGCTCGACCTGCTGCGCCAGGGCGCCGTTCAGATCGACGCGCCGGCCGCCGGCGCCCTGCTCGCCGCGACCGACCGCTGCGCGGCCCTGCTCGACGCCGATCCCCTCCCCGCGGACGATCCCGGCCTGCTCGCGCTGCGCGGGGCCCTCCTCGACCACCACGCCCGCCTGTCGAGCCCGGCGCCCAAGCCCGGCCAAGGCTGGGTGGAGATCTTCACGGCGCCAGCGCCCTCGGCCGCGCGGGCGCCGCGCCCCGAAGGCGAGCCCACGACCGGGGACCTGTTCAGCTGGGCGGTCTCCGGGCCCGAGCCCGAGGAGGAGCTCCCCCAGAACGACGCGCTGCAAGCCATCCCAGAGGAGGACCTCCGCCCGCCCGCGCCGCGCGCGCCGGTCGAGGCCGCCAGCGCCGTGCTCCGCCGACCGCCGCCCGGCGCCCTCGCCCAAGGCCGACGCGAGCGCAGCCTGCAGCAGCTGGTCGAGGCGCTGGGCCCCACCGCCGCCCCGCCCGCGCCG
>CANHON010000212.1 GCA_947462115.1 Deltaproteobacteria bacterium
GAAGGCCACGCCCTGCACGAGGCGAGGCGGGAGGTGCTCCTGATGATGGCCCTCCTGGAGCCCGGCCTCGACGAGGCGATCGCCGCCGCCCGGGCCGCGCCGCGCTGAGCGGGCCCTGGCCAATCAGGACAAAACCGTAGTCAAGGGATCGACGGCCATCGCCGATGAGGCGTGGGGCGGACGTGCGGCTGCACCTCCCGCCCCATCGAGGTCCGATGGCCCAGAGCACGCCGCTGTCGCCGGAGCAGAGCAGGGGGAGCGCGCCCGAGCGCCCCTGGCGTGCGCGCCGGGCCCGGCTCACGTTCTGGATGGCGATCGCCGGCGCTGGCGTCTGCGCGGCGATGGGGCTGACGGCGGCCTTGCTCGACCGCGGTCCGGCCGCAGTGATCTTCCTCAGCCTCTGCCTCAGCACCGGGGTGCCCCTGCTCGCGCTGCGGCGCGGCCGCGTCTCGCTCGCCGCCCACGTCGTCTGCCTCATCGCCCTCGTGGCGACCATGTCGGGCATCTACATGGACGGCGGGGCGCTGGGGCCCGGCGTGCTCTGGCTGACGGTGCTGCTGGTCCTGTTCTCGCAAGTGCTGAACATGCGCAGCTTCGCGCTGTTCTCGCTGATCTCCTGCGCCGCAGGGCTGCTGCTGCTCGGCGCCCAGCTCAGCGGGCTGGTCGACTTGGTCATCCCCGACCCGTCCGTCTTCCCGATCCTCGCCTTCGTCGATGTGGCCTGCGGGCTCGCCTTTGTCACCCTCGGCATCGCGCTGTCTACCCGAGCCGCGCGCGGGGCCGAGCGGGAGCAGCAGCAGCTCATCGAGCAGCTTCGGGTCGAGGTGAGCGCCCGTCGGGCCGCCGAAGCCGAGGCCCGCGCCGCCGAGCAGGCCCGCGCGGTGTTCTTGGCGACGGTCAGCCACGAGGTCCGCACCCCGCTCAACGTGATCCGCGGCCTCGCCGAGGTCATGGGGGACTCGGACCTCAGCGACCGCCAGCACCGCATGGTCAAGGCGATCCGCGGCGCCAGCGACATGGTGGTGCGCCTGCTCAACGATACGCTGGACCTCAGCAAGGTCGAGGCCGGTGGCCTGCAGCTCATCGAAGAGCGCGTGGACCTCATCGATCTCGTCGAACAGACCGGCTCGGTGCTGCGGCACTCCCCCGCCGCCCGCCACCTCAGGGTGCTCGTGCGCATCGACCCGGCGGTCGGCCCCGCCTACCTGGGCGACGCCGTGCGGCTGCAGCAGATGCTGCTCAACCTCGGCACCAACGCCCTCAAGTTCACCGAGGTCGGCGAGGTCGAGCTCGGCCTGCGCATCGAAGGCGACCACCTGCGCTTCTCGGTGCGCGACACCGGGCCCGGCCTCCCGCCGGAGGTGCAAGCCAAGCTTTTTCAGCCCTTTGTGCAGGCCAACGCCGGCACCCACCGCACCCACGGCGGCACCGGCCTCGGCCTCGCCATCGTGCGGGGCCTCGCCGGGGTGATGAACGGCACGGTCGGCGTCGAGTCGACCTTGGGCTCCGGCAGCACCTTCTGGTTCACCGCCCAGCTGCCGCCCACCACCCCCGCCGAGCACCGGGCGCCGGCCTTGGTCCCCGCCAGCCAGCTCGAACAAGATGATGATCTGCTCCAGCTTTTGGAGCCCGAGGTCCTGCCCGAGCCCCGGCGCGCCGCGCCGCCGAGCGCCCCGGCAGACGATCCCCCGAGCGTCTTGCTGGTGGAGGACGACCCGAGCAACGCCCGGGTGGTGGCCGCCGCCCTGAGCCGGGAGGGCGCGCGGGTGACGGTGGCCAGCGACGGCGCCCTCGCCATCACCTTCGCCCGAAACGCTCACTTCGACTTGATCTTGCTCGACAGTCACCTGCCCGACATGGACGGCCCCACGGTGGCGCGGGTGCTGCGCGCCCTGCCGGTCGAGGGCAAGATCGTGGCGCTGACCGGCGAGGTCGGCGAGCAGGCGCGGGGCCGGTCCTTGGCGGCGGGCATGGACGCCCACCTCACCAAGCCGATCAGCCGGGCCGAGCTGGGCGAGCTGCTGCGAACCTGCCGGCGCCCCCTCTCGGCGGCCAGCTGATCAGCAGATCGGCGCCAAAACAGGCTCCAAGCGACGCAGACCACCCTGCGGGTCGATATCGACGATGAAGGGGCCCGGCGCGAGGCGGCCGAGGCGCGGCGGATGGGCCGGCAGCGGACCCGGGGGCAGCCCGAGCAGGGGCAGCAGCAGCGCCCACACGTCGTCGGCCGTCCACCCCGCCGCGCGCAGGGCCGCGAGCTCGGTGCTGCCGTGCGACTTGCTGAGCTTTCGACCATCGGGCCCGAGCAGCAGGGGCACGTGGCCGGTGCGCGGCCGCGGGAGGCCCAGCGCGGCGGAGATCTGCTGCTGAACGGCGGTCGCAGCGAGCAGGTCTGCGCCGCGCACCACCTCGGTCACCCCGTCGCGGTGGTCGTCGAGCACCACGGCCAAGGGGTAGGCGGCCTCCCCATCGGCGCGCTCGATCACCGGGTCGTCCTCCGGCGTGAAGCAGGCGGGCCCCTGCAGATCGTCCTCGAAGCGCACCGCGCCTGGCGGGCACGCGAAGCGGAGCGCCCCGGCCGTCCGCCCGGCCCCTCGGCAGCGGCAGTCGCCGGCGAGGCGGCGCGAGCGCGGGCAGTCGCAGCGGTAGGTGGGCAGGCCGGCGGTGGGGTAGGCACGCCGGCTCTGCGGCTCCACCTCCGCGTCCCAAAACAGCCCCAGCCACAGCAGATCGGCGCGCTGGCGCTGGGCGACGGCCTCGCGGGCCCGCCCCCGATCCAGGTCCTCCACCCGCAGCAGCAGCCGCCCGCCCGCGGCCCGCGCGCTGATCCAGGCCGCGCCGAAGGCCAGGGCGTTCCCGAGGTGCAGCTCACCGG
The DNA here is from genome assembly GCA_947462115.1 of Deltaproteobacteria bacterium. Lineage (GTDB taxonomy): Bacteria > Myxococcota_A > UBA796 > UBA796 > UBA2385 > JAEUKK01. The sequence goes on from CANHON010000212.1 coordinate 2,876, forward strand.
AGGGGGTAGGGGCCAGGCGACCGACGACCAAGCAGCACCCCGCCGCGGCAAGCGGTCTCGTGAAGGGCTCGCTGGCCGGATAGCCCGCCGATGCCGCGCCCGCACAAGGCCCAGAGACCGCCCACAGACCGCCGCCCCTGGAGCGCCCATGAGCGAGAACAACGTCCCCCAGCACACGCCCACCGGGGCCGCCCCCGGCCCGCGCCGCTGGCTGATGAAAAGTGAGCCCGAGGTCTACAGCATCGACGACCTCGCCCGCGACGGCCAGACCGCCTGGGAGGGCGTCCGAAACTACCAGGCCCGCAACTTCATGCGCGACGACATGAAGATCGGCGACCGCGTGCTTTTCTACCACAGCAACGCCAAGCCGCCGGGCGTGGCGGGCGTGGCCGAGGTCTGCTCCGCCGCCTACCCGGACCCCGCGGCCTTCGACCCGACGAGCCCCTACTTCGACCCCAAGTCCAAGCCCGAGGCCCCGGCCTGGCTGCGGGTGGACCTGCGCTTCGTGGCCCGGCTGCCGCGGCTCGTCAGCCTCGACGAGCTCAAGCAGGATACCGCGCTGGAGGGCATGCTGGTGATCCAGCGCGGTCAGCGCCTGTCGGTGCAGCCGGTTCGGCCGGAGCACTTCGACCACATCTGCGCCCTCGCCAGCGCGCCGCCCCGGGCCTAAGCCAAGGAGCGCTCAAACAGCGCCAACACGGCCGAGGGCTGCTCCACCGTGCCCACCCGCTTGAGGCGGTGCAGCAGCCGGGTGGTGCAGGCCACCTTCGACAGCTCCAGGCTCGGCAGGACGTGCCCGAGGTCCCGCGAGGGCAAGCACAGGTCCAGCGCGTAGCGGCCCAAGAAGGGGTCGTAGGTGACGACGCGCTGCAAGGAGCCCGGCGGGCCCCAGCGCAGGTACCAGGGCTCGCCGAGGAACTGGTGGGCGCCGCCGTTGAGCTGCACGATGCGGTAGGGCGCGTTGACGACCAGCTCCAAGTGAAAACGCCCCCGGGCGAGCGCTTCAGACGCCAGGTTGAGCGCCCGCTGGATGCGCGGGCCGAGCAGGCGATCGGGCTCCAGCTCCTCGATGGGCCGCCAGCGCTCCAGCTCGGGGTCCCAGTGCTCGAGGTGACCCACCGCCCGCTTGTACTCAAAGGACTGCACGCCCGGCACCACATAGCCGGCGTAGTGGTAGAGAAAGCCGCGGTCGGCCCCCCACTCGACCTCGAGCAGCATCGTGCCGATCCCAACGCCGTAGCGGGCATAGTCGGGGTCGTAGATGCCGATGATGCTCTCCATGCTGTCGCGGCCGAGGTCAAAGACGCTGTATCCAACGAGCCGCCCCTCGTGCCGGACACAGACCTCCCAGCTGTCGAAGCGGTCCCCAGAGAGCCGCGGGCGGCCCTGGGCGCTCGGGCGGCCCTGCGGGCTCGGGCGGCCGAGGGCGAGGCCATAGGAGCCGCTCTGCTCCGTCGGCTCGTCCTCGGTGTCTTCTTCTGGGTCATCGTCCTCCCCATCCTCGTCGGCGTCGTCTTCCGCCTCTCCATCGGCCCACAGGTCGATGGGCGCCGCGTCGGCCTCGATGAGGTCGTGGGCCCGGCGCCGGTGCGACACGGTCGGCACAGGGCCCGGGCGCCGCTCGGGTCCGGTCGACGCGGCCTCCGCCTCGGCGGGCTCCCGATCGAGCAGCCCAGAGATGTCGTCGATCATGCGCTCCAGCGCGTGATCGTCGGGCGCTTCGGGCGGCGGGTCCTGCCGCGCGTCCGGGGCCTCGGCGCCGTCGCCCTCGTCGTCCTCGGGCTCACCGTCGCCGAACAGCACGCCGCGCAGGCTGCTGCTCCGGTTGCCCCCAACATGCGCAAAATAGCGTCGATAGAGGTCTTCTCGCTCAGCGTCCAGGGTGCAGGGCCCGATGTCGATGTCGAGCTCGCGCTTGATCTTTCGGAGGCGGCGCTGGGCGTGGGCGGGGAGCGGCGCGTCCTGCAGCGCGCGGCGGGTCCAGACGACCGTGTGCAGGCCCTCCTCATCGCTGAGGAAAGTGCAGGTGAACACCCCTTGGTGCATGCGGAAAAATCCGCGAGCGAGGAGCAGATCCAGCTCGTCGGGGAGGAGCTTCTCCAAGCGGATCATCTGCGTATACGCCATCGACAGCGCTCCCAGCGCGGGGGGTCCGCACGATCCGCCCGCTATCCCCGCCCGACCGCCTGAGCCCACCGCGCGGGCCTTCGCCGCCGCTATGCTCCCGGCCCGCGCCCGGCGCCCGCCGCGCTCACCCCGCGCCGCCGCCGCCCGCCCGCCCGAGGCCCGCCCATGTCCCGCGCCCAGCCGCTCCGCGCCGCCGCCCCCCGCCTCGGCCGCCGCGGCGCGCTGGCCCCCCGCTTCGTCGCCGCGGCGCGAGAGGCCGGCTGCGAGCTGGTGAGCCGGACCGGCGATGGGGTGCTGATCTTGGTCGGCTGCGAGCGGTGGGCCGAGGGGCTCCAGGCCATCGAGGCCCTGCGCCAAGACCAGCGCACCCGGGCCGTGCTCTGCTGCGCCGCCGCGCCGCCCCCCGGCATCGGCGCCGAGCTGCGCGCCGCCGGCGCCCTGAGCTGGTGGGGCCCCGAGGCGCCGGTTTGGCTGCTCCTGCTCGCGCTGAAGGCCGTCGCTCAGGAGCCCGCGGCCCCTCGGCTCCGCGGACCGGCCGCGCCCGAGGGGGCCACAGGCGCCCTGCCGGCCATCGCCCGGCGCCTGATCAGCGCCCAGCACGCGGCGCTCTACCAGCTCCGGGACGACCGATGGCAGGCCACCCACGCCGATCCGCCCGGCGCCGCGGCCGGCCAGCTCCCCGCGGAGCTGCTGGACTTCGCCGACCAAAACAATGAGCTTGTCGTCATTCCAGACACGGCGCACGCCGCCCGCTTCGACGGGGCCGATCCCTGGCGCTGCCTCGTGGTGCTGCCCTTGGCCGGCCACCTCGCCCTGGTGCTGGCCGACGAGGCGCCCCGGCTGCCCCACCCGGCCGCCCTGCAGCGCCTCGAGGCCCTGCGCGAGACGGCGGAGCTCGCCCTGGCCTGGCAGACCGAGCGCGAGCGGCTGCTCGAGGGCCTCGCGGCGGGCCTGCGGGTAGCCGCGGACGACGCCGAGCACCCCGAGGAGGAGCGGGCCCTGATCGAGCGGGCGCTGCACGGACGGCTGCCCCGCGGCCGGCACCTGGCCCTGCGGGCCACCGCGAGCAGCGCCCACCGCGGCCGCTGGTGGACCCGCGACCTCGGCCCCGAGGGCCAGCTCCGCCAGGTCACCGCCGACGAAGAGATCGTCCTGGAGGCCATCCTCACGGGTGAGCGCACCGAGCCGATGCACCAGCGGGCCGAGGTCGTGCGCCGCGACGAGGGCCCCTGGGTCGAGCTCGTGGCCGAGGTGGGCCCCCGCGAGCGCAGCCGCTCGGTGCGCGGGGACCTGGCCGCCATCGCCTCGGAGCTGGAGCTGTCGCTGCGCATCCGACGCAGCGGCGCCGACCACGCGGCCATCGCCCACATCGCCGCCCTGCCGGCCTCGGGCCTCGCGCCCGCCGCGCTCCTCGCCGCCATCGGCGAGCGGGTGGCGCTGCGCCTGCGGGCGGACGGCGTCAAGATCACCGTGGTCAGCGACGCCCGGGGCCAGCGCCTGCTCCAGCAGCTGTGGCGCACCGGCGCCGACGGGGCCGAGCGCCGGGCGGTCAGCCTCTCGCTCACCGAGGGCCTCGCGGACTGGGTGGTCGTGCACAACGACTGGCTCAACCTTCAGCACAGCGGCGCAGCCGAGGGGCGCCCGCGGGGCGAGGCGCGGGGCCAGACCGGGCGGCACGGGGCGGTCACCTTGCGCCCGCGGCCGGTGGGGGCCCTGTGGGGCGGCGCCCTGCCCGACGCCGAGCGGGTCCAGCTCCTGGTGCCGCTCACCGACCACAACAACGTGGTCATTGGTGTTCTTGGGGTCTGGCGGGTCTCTGCGGCGCCCTTTCACGCCGAGCTCGACCGCGCCAGCCTCCAAGCCCTCGCGCCCCACGTCAGCGCCGCCCTGGCCCGCCACATCGAGCGCGAGCGCACCGGCATCGAGCTCAGCGCGCTGCAGGCGCTGGGCCCGGCCCTGGAGCAGGCCCAAGGTTTTGGAGAGGCCGCCCGGCTGGTGCTCGACCAGCTCGTGCGCTTGGCCGGGGCGCGGCAGGCGACCCTGGTGCTCGCCGAACCGCAGCGCCCGGCGGTCGGCACCGTGATCGCCACCACCGCGCTGAGCCCCGGCGCGGCCCCCGCGCCCGACCCCCGTGACGCGGGCAGCCTCCGGTGGGGCACCGACGCAGCCAGCCGAGAGGCCGCCTTGCGCCGCCGTTTCGCCGGAGACGACGAGCAGGGGGTGGAGAGCGCCCCCTCTCGGGTGCAGCAGGTGGTCCCGGTGGACTTCGGCCCGCTGGGGGGCGCGGTGGTGCTGCTGCGGGCCGAGCGGGCGGGTGAGGAGCCGAGCCCAGGCCACCATCCTGGGGAATTGGTGGGCGTCCCCTTGATCGCCCGGGCGGCCACCGAGCGGGCCGTGCGCGCCTTCGCCGGCCCCGCGCTGGCCATGCTGCACCGTCACCAGCGCCGACGGGAGAACGCCCTGGTGGAGCGGGCGCGAGCGGTCCCCGACGACCCGCTCGGTTTTGCGCTCGGCGAGCTGAAGTCACTGCTGGACGCTGACATCGCGTTCATCGCCATGGGGCAGGGGAGCAGCCACACCGTCGAGCGCAGCCTCGGGGCGGTGGAGCTCCAGGGGCTGCGGGTCGATCTGCCCGGGAGCCTCCGGGCCCCCCTGCGCTCGCCGGACCTGTTCGACGAAGACAGCCACCGGCTGCGCGCCTTCGACCAGGGCCTGCTGCGGCACATCGAGGCCAAGCTCGGCCGGCCAGCCCGCTCGTGGATGAGCGTCCCGCTGCGCCACGGCATGCACCTGCTCGGCGGCCTGCACCTGCTGCGCCTCGACGGCAGCGGCGCTTTTGGGC
>CANHON010000213.1 GCA_947462115.1 Deltaproteobacteria bacterium
GCCCTGGGCGTCGACGACGAGGGCCACCACCGCGCTGTCGAGCCGCGCGCTCCACCGGGGCTCGCCGGTGCGCAGGTCGAGCGCCCACAACGCGCTGTCCCGGCCGGCCACGACGAGGCCCGCCTCCGCCACGACCACCGGCGCGAGGGCGGCCATCGACAAGCGGCTGCGCCAGGCGAGCAGGCCGGTGTCCAGAGCCCGCCGCTCGATGAATCCCGCGCCGTTGCGGAGCACCACGTCGTTGAGCTCCGCGTCCGCGGGCGCCGCGTGGGTGGAGCCCTTGGGGGTGTGCAGGCGGATCGGCCGCCCGTCGCGCACCGCGAAGACCTCGCCGCCCACGCTCAAGCCGAGCAGATCGCCGCCGGGGGTCCCGACCAGGTCGGGCAAAAGCGGCCGCAGCACGCTGACCGCGCTCAGCACCTGCCCGTCTTCGGGCTGGATCTGCAGGGCCTGCTCCGCGCCGACGACCCACACCGCGTCGCCCGCCGACACCACGGCCTCGGGCGCCCCGCCCGCCCACCGCAGCCGAAGGGGCGCGGGGCCGGCCAGGAGCGGCAGCGGCGGCGCGCGTCCCCGCCCGAAAAAGACCGAGGCGAGCGGCTCCTCGGCCTTGGGGTCGCGGGTCTGCCATTGGCCGATGGGTCCGTCGGGGGCCATCGGACCCGAGGCGCGCAGGCCGCCCGGCAGGGGCCGGTGCCAGGTGCCGACGGGCTGGCCCGCCCGCAGCCGGCCCACCAGCGTCAAGGCGCCGTCCGCGTCCCGCTCCTCGACGGGGCCGTCCCCGAGGCCGTTCTCGCAGAGGCACCACTGGCGCGTGCCGCCCTCCTCTTGGAGATCGACGCGCAGCACGGCGCCTTTGTCGCAGGTGATGGTGGGGCCAGCGGCGGCGGTCGGGGCGGCGCCGAGGCCGAGCAGCAGGCCGAGGCGCACACCGAGGCGCTCAGCCCCCATCGGCGCCGCCCGCGCCCGCCGGGGCCCGCGCGGCCTCGCTGGGGTTGGTCTCCTCCCAGCCCTCATCGGCCTGGCCCCCGTCGAGGAACCAAAACCGCTCGCCGTCTCGGCCGCTGCGATCCACCGGGGCCGCTGCGGCCGGGCTCGGCGGGGCCTTGGGCGAGGGGGCGGGGCTCGGCGCTGCCGCGGGCTCGGCGGACGAGGGCCGCGCGCTCTCGGCGATGGCCCCGACGGCGTCTTTCATGAGGCGGGCGGTGCCGCCCACGCGGCGCTTGAGGCGAGACAGCACACCCATCGGACCCTCGCCTACTGGCTGATCAGCTTGCGGAGGGAGCCGTATTGGCGCACCTTGAACCAGGTCAGCTCCCCGTTCTTGAAGTAACGCGCCGCGACCCAGGCCATCTTGGCGTAGTTGGTCGCGCCGGCCAGGGCGTAGACCGGCTCGACGTTCTTCTTCCAGTGCTCGCGCTCGTCGAGCAGACGGCGGATAAAGCTGCGTGGGACGAAGCTTTTAGAGGCCAAGGAGAAGATCGCCAGGTAGAACCGGTCCTCATCCGAGCGCGGCCAGTCCATCGACACGCGGAACTGGTACCAGGCCTTGGTGTTGCGGCCCTCCACCATGTTCGGGTCGAGGGTGCCTTCTGCGAGGCCCTTCTTGGTGAGGGCCGTGCCTGGGAAGTAGTTGAGGCTGTAAAAGTAGATGTCGTAGGGCGTCGGCAGGTCGAGCAGGAAGTAGGCCGTCTCCAGCTTCATCTCCTCTGTCGCGTGCGGATTGTCTACGATCACGTCGTAGACGACGTTCAGCTTCATCTCCTTGTTGGCTTCGGCGAAGCGCATGATGCTCGCGTTGCCCGGCGAGCGGTTGTGCATCTCCTTGCTCTCCTTGGAGGAGCCCGACTCGATGCCGGTCTGCACCCGCACGAGGCCCGCCGCCTGCAGCCGCTTGAGCATGTCCGGCCGCATCATCGGCGGGATGAGCAGGCACTCAAACGGGATGCCGACCTCCTTGGGGTAGCGCTCCAAGAACTCGTTCATCCAGGAGTCGCCGAACGCGAAGCTCGTGTCGTCGTCGATCTTGATGCGGGTGACCTTGGGGAAGGTCTTTTGGATCTGCGCGAGCTCGCCGAGGATGTGCGAGACGGAGCGCGAGCGGTAGAACTGCCGCCCCTTCTCCTCGTAGACGTCCCTCAGGATCGACACGTAGCAGTAGCTGCAGTTGTAGGGGCAGCCGCGCGAGAAGTAGATGCGGTACTCGGCCGTGCGCTTCCAGGGCTCTTCCCGGCGAACCTTCGCGCCCTCGATGTAGTACTTGTTGTCGTCGGCGGTGTCGGGGTAGGGCAGCCAGTCGAGGTCTTGGATGAGCGGCCGCGGCTTGTTGCGGTGAATGACGCCGCCGACGTTCGCCCAGATGTTGGGGATCTGGGTGGTGTCGCCGCCGTCGCGCAGGGCCGTGCAGAGGTCGATGGCCGCCATCTCCCCTTCGCCCACGCAGAGGAAGTCGACGTCAGCGATGCAGTCCTCGGGGATGGAGGTGGGGTGGATGCCGCCCCAGAGCATCGGCGTGTCGGGGAAGCGCGCCTTGATGCGCTTGGTGGCCTCGAGCGCCATCGGGTACAGGCTGCTCATGAAGCCGAGCCCGACCACATCGGCCTTGGCGTCGGCGATCAGCTTGAGCGCGGCCGCGAACTCCTCCTCGGTGGGCATCGACAGCCGGTTGTGCACCCAGTCCTTGAGGAAGATGATCGTCGTCTGAAAACCTGCCCGCTGCAGCGCGGCCGAGACGTAGCGGATGCCCGCGTTCTCCACGCTGTAAATGGTCATCAGCACGACGTGGACGGGGCGCGGCCGCGCGCCGCCCACCGCCGCCGAGCCGCCGCCCTCGCCCGACTGGGGGGCGTCTTCGCCGATCAAGTCCAGCGATTCTTCGCCGCGTGCGCTCATGGGACCCCTCAGCCGGCGAGCAGGCGCAGGCCCGCCGTCGCTTTGCGTTTGAAGTCAGACAGGTTGCGGATCTGCAGCAGGTTGCGCGCGACGAAGCGCGGCCGCCAGTAGAAGCGCCGGTAGGCGGTGTTGAGCAGCTCGCGCAGCTCGGCCCGCGTGAAGTGCTCGTCCCAGACTTGGGCCTTGAAGGCCTCGTTGGGCGCCCGCATGAACTGCAGCCAAGGCTCCAGGTCGAGGACCCCGTCCCGCACGCCCTCGTCGTAGAGCGTCGTGCCCGGGAAGGGCGTGAGGATGTTGTACATCACGAAGTCTGGGTTGAGCCGCACGCTGTACTCAATCGTATCAATGACGTCCTGGCGGCTGCGCTCGGTGGGCGTCCCGATCATGAAGTAGGCGACGGTGTGGATGCCGACCTCCCGACAGAGCGCGAAGGCGTGCTCGATCTCGCGGGAGGTCACGTCCTTCTTGAGCCGCAGCAGGCCCTCTTCGGTGCCCTGCTCCACGCCGAGCTGAATCCGGCTGCAGCCCGCGGCCTTCATCTTCTCGAGCAGCGGCCGGTCCACGCCCTTCACCCGGAAGCGCACCGTCCAGCTGAACTGCAGGCCCCGGCGCAAGATCTCGTCGCACAGCTCGTGGACCCGGCTGTTGGTGATGTTGAAGGTGTCGTCCACGAAGTAGATCTCGCGGATCCCGAGCGCGATGCACGCGGCGATCTCGTCGCAGGCCCGGCTCGGCGACATCACCCGGTAGCGGTGGCGCGGCGTATTGCAGAAGGTGCAGCGGTAGGGGCAGCCGCGCGAGGTGACCATCGTCGTGAAGATGCCGCCCGCGCCCATCACGTCGTAGTAGCGCTCGTACTCGATGAGCGTGCGGTCGAGCACCGGGTAGGCGTCGAGGTCGTTGGAGAAGTAGACGTCCTCGGCGGGCACGGGATCATCGGGGTGGGCCATCACGCCGGCGATGCCGCGCGCCTCTTCGCCGCGGGCCCAGGTGTTCACCAGCTCCAACATCGGCTGCTGGCCCTCACCCTTCACCACCGCGTCCACCCCCGGCAGGTCACGGCACTCCTGGGGAAAGTCATTGACATGGGGACCGCCGACCACCACCCGGGGCACGCCCGCGGCCTTGGCGGCCCGGATGGTCTTGTGCACATCGACGAGCTGGACGGTGAAGGCGGTGACGCCCACCACATCGGGGGCCCAGGCTCGACAGTGGGCCTCGATGGCCGCGGCGTCGAGGTCGTCGAGCTGCGCATCGAGGATCTTGACCTCGTGGTCGCTGTTCTCGAGCAAAAACTGAGCGATGGAGAGCAGCGCCAGGGGCGGGTAGCTGAGGTTCTCGGCCTCGACCGCTTCGGGGACCTCGCTCTCCACGGTGTGGCGGGCCGGCGGACGGATCAGCAAGACGCGCATGGGGGCTCCGAGCGACGGGCCCGCCGAGCAGCAGCGCGGCGGGGAGGACCGATGGTGGCAGCGGGGGATCGCCCCCGTCAAGGCGCCTAGCCCAGCCGAACCCGCCGAGGTAGCCCGGCGCGCCGCAGGTTTGGCCTCAGCTTGGCCACGACCGGCGCGTCTCCACAGTGGCGATCTCCACCACGGGCCCCCGCTGGCGCACCGCGAGCGCGGGGCTCACCCACACGTCCAGGACGCCGCCCGGCATCTCCACCCGGACCGCCCCGCTGGCCCGGCCCTGCATGAAGGCGGCCACGGCCACCGCGCAGGCCGAAGATCCGCTGGCCCGCGTCTCTCCCGCGCCGCGCTCCCACACCCGAAGGGCGAGGCGGTCCGGCGCGAGCACCCGCGCGAGCTGAACGTTCGTGCGCTGCGGGAACATCGGGTGGCGCTCCAGCGCCGCGCCCCACCGCCGCCACGGGAGCCGGTCGAGCAGGGCGTCTTGGCCCTCGAGGAGGGTGTTTTCATCGTCGAGGAAGGCGGGGTCTTGGTCTTCGGCGAACAGCACGCAGTGCGGGTTGCCGACCCCGACGGCGCTGACCACCAGCCGATCGGGGCCGCGCGGCCCAGGGATGACCAGCGGGCTGCGGTCGAGGGGCGCGCCGCAGGGCACGAGGGCCGGCGCCCGGGTCGCCACGCCCATGTCGACGGTGATGAGGTCGCTGTCGGCGTCGAGCGCGCAGCGCGCGATCCCCGCGGCCACCTCCACCCCAAATTCCAGGGGCGCGGCCCGGTGGTGGCGCGCCCAGTGGGCGAAGATCCGCAGCCCGTTGCCGCTCTTCTCCGCGAGGCTGCCGTCTGGGTTCCAGATCCGCAGCCCAAAGTCGGCGACAGCGCTGGGGATCGGCTCCAGCACGCCATCCCCGCCGACGCCCTCGTGCCGGTCGCACAGCGCCTGCGCCCGCGCCGGGCTCATCGGCTCGCCGCTGTCGAGCACGAGGTAGTCGTTTCCGAGGCCATGGCTGCGGATCAAGCGCATCGGGGGCTCCTGCTGGGGCCGCGCCTATCGCCCCAGGCGGCCAGCGGCGCGGATGGGTAGGGGGTCAGGCGCGACACGGCCGGGACCGCCGACCTGCCCGCGCTGGGGGAGGTTCATGCTCCGCGTCGATCCACGAAACCCCCGCGCCGCCACCGCGGCCCTCGCGCTGGGCCGCAAGGTCGACCTCAGCGCGCTCCCCCCGGAGCTGTGCATCGTGGTCGGCGGCGACGGCTGGATGCTCAGCTGCATCCGAGAGCTCGGCCCCACCCGGGTCTACCTCGGGCTCAACACCGGCCACCTCGGCTTTTTGCTCAACGAGGCCACCGATCTCGACCGGGTGGCCCACCAGCTCGCCGCCGGGGCCTGGCGGGTCGATCGGTTCCCCCGCCTGCACGCGGCGGTGCGGGCGCCCGACGGGGTGCTCACCGAGACCATCGCCGTGAACGACGTCTACGTCGAGCGGAGCAGCGGACAGACCGCCCACCTGCGCCTGCACCTCGACGGCCAGCCGCTCGTGGACCGGATCGTCTGCGACGGCGTGGTGGTGGCCACTGCGCTCGGCTCGACGGCCTACAGCTTCTCGGCGGGCGGCGTCCCGTGCCACCCGGCGGTCCGGGCCGTGCAGATCACGCCCATCGCCCCGCACGCGCCCCGGCTCAGCCCCTTCATGCTGCCGCACGGCGCGGTGCTCGAGCTGGAGGCGCTCGCCATCGACCGCCGGCCGGTGCGGGCGGTGGCCGACGGCATCGACCTCGGGCCGGCCGCGTGGCTTCGGGTCGGCCCCGCCGAAGACGACGTCAGCCTCGCCTTTTTGGGGGAGCACGACTACTCCCGCACCATGGTGCAGAAGGTGCTGCGGAGCTGAGCTAGGGCGCGGCGGGCGGCGGACCAGCCGGCGCACGTCGGCCGAGCTTCCAGCTGGTCATCCAGCCCAAGGGCACCAAGACGAAGCCAGCGACGGTGATCAAGCTGAGCCCCAGCACGATCATCAGGCCGAGGGACTGCACGCCGCGGTGGGTGGCGAGCGACAGGGCGGCGAAGCTGACAACCGTGGTGACGGTGGAGAGGCCCGAGGCCCAGCCGGTCGTGGCCAGGGCCACGCGCACCCGACCCGGCCCCTCCTCGTCGAGGCGGTGCAGCAGGTGGATGATCACGTCAACCCCGATGCCGAGCAAGATCGGGATGCCGACGAAGTTGACCACCGACAGCTGCACGCCGAAGGCGGCCATCGCCGCGCCGGCCCAGCACATCCCGGCCCCCAGGGCCAAGGTCACCGCGCAGGCCTTGAGCAAGCTGCGCATGTCAATCAGCGTGAGCAAGAACACCAGCAGCAGCGACAGGCCCGCCACCACCGGGATGTCGCCGTGGAACAGCGTGTAGAGCGTCGCCATCGCGAGGTACTCGCCCGCGACCTGGCGGCCCGGGAGGGCCCGCTCGGCCTCTTCGCGCAGCAGCTGGGCGTTGCGCAGGTCCCACATGTTGCCGGCCGGGAGCACGAAAAGACGGTGCCGCCCCTCCAGCGCCCCGAGCATGTGCTGCAGCGAGCGCGGCAGATCGGTCGGCTCGATCACCTTCGGGACATTCGCCGAGAACTTCGCGAGGTTCTGCTGAACGGCGAGGGGCAAGAACTGGATGTTCTCGGGGGTCGACAGGGCCGCCACCCGCTGCAGCAGGGCCACCCGCTCCGCCTGGTCGGCCGGCAAGATCGACCGGATAGACACCACCGACTTGAAGGCCGGCAGCTCTCCCGCGGCGATGCGCCGGCTGAGCTCGGCGTGGTCGGCGGTCAGCGCCGCATCGTCGTCGTAGCTGACGATGAGCGGGGCGTAGCTGGCGGTGGCGAGGCGCTGCTGGTCGGGCGTCAGATCGCCGAAGGCCAGCCCCTCGGGGCGCAGCTCGCTCATGTCGTACTGGAAGGTCACCCGGTGCACTTGGCTGCCCGCGGCGATCGTGACGGCCAAGGACAACACCAAGCCCAGCGGCGCGAGGCGGTAGGTGGGCGGCCGAGCGCCCGCGAGCGGATCCGCCCGCCGGGCCGGGAGCTTGTAGGCCCGCTTCTCCCGCCAGCGGATGAGCTGCGGGAGCAAGGTCAGCACCGAGACCAAGGAGAACAGGACGCCCACCGCCAGGATGGTGCCGAGCTGCCGAAAGCCGCCGAAGCCCGCGGCCCACAAGGAGCAAAAGCCGCCAGAGGTCGTCAAGGCGGCGGTCAGGCAGGGGGGCCCCGCCTTGGCCCATGCGCGCTCGATGCAGTCCTCGACCTCGCCGCCGTCGGCCCGCTCCTCGCGGTAGCGGGCGTAGAGGTGGATGCCAAAGTCGATGCCGAGGCCCGTGAGGATCGCCGGGTAGAAGCTCGTGAAGGTGTTGAGGCTGCCGACGGAGACGGTGGCGAAGCCGCTGGTCCAGAGGATCGACAGCAGCAGCGGCGCGAAGACGATGATGACCGCCCGCAGGTCGCGGAAGGAGACGGCGACCAGCAGCAGCACCATGCCGAGGCTCACGAGC
>CANHON010000214.1 GCA_947462115.1 Deltaproteobacteria bacterium
AGACCGGGACCCCGCCGAGCCGGGGGTCGCTGTGGGCCCGATCGCAGGCCGCGAGGCCGGCCACCTTGTCGGCGGGCAGCACCAGCAGCGCCCAGCGGCGGCGGGCGGCCTCGCTCAGGCCCACCCGCAGCTCGGGCATGCGCTCCACGGCCCCCCAGCGGCCGAAGGCCGGCGCGAGCACCTCGGCCACCTCCGCGCTGAAGCCGGTGATCAGGATGGGCCCGCTCATCGGGATCTCCGCCAGGAGGGCGCGGACGGGGCGGCCGGGGTGGCCGCGGAGACCCGCTCCCAGACCGACCGTGCCCGCGGGTGGGTCGGGTCGCGGCTGAGGACCCGCTGGAGGAGGGCGGCGGGATCGACGCCGTAATCGGCGTGCTCGCTGAGGTTCCAGATGACCCAGGCGTACTCGGCCGCCACGTCGGGCTCGTCGGGGAAGGCCTCGAACATCGGCTCCAGCAGGTTGAGGGCGCCGATGAAGTCCTCGCGCTGCACCCGCTGGCGGACCGGCCCGAGGTCGAGGCTGGCGGCGGGCACCACGAGGCGCTCCGGCAGGCCGGCCCCCTCGCCGAGGCGCTGCAGCAGGCCCGCGACTGAGGGCGCGGCGCCGGTCTTGCGCTCGCGGTCGTAGTCTTCACGCCGGGCCTCGTCGGTCAGCGTGCGGCGGGCGGCGACGACGGCGGCGCACAAGGCGGCGGCCACCCGGCGCTCGTCCGGGGTGGCGGCGGGGTCGGACTCCACCGGCTGCCACTCGGCGAGGCGGTCCTTGGCGGCCCGCTCCACGCTGCCGGCGCTGGCGAAGGGCCGAAGGCCGAGGAGATCGTAGAGGTCGTCTTTGTGGCGGCGCTGCCAACGCTCGTGCAGGCTGCGGCGCGGGGCCGGCACCCCGCCTTGGGCCGGGGCGGTGAGGTGCACGTTGAGCGCGCTCTGCGGGCTCGTGTCCGGCGGGGACACCGGCGTCGGCCCGCGCTCGGCCCGCCAGGCCCAGCCGGCGCGCTCGAGCATCCACAGGAGCGGGATCGTCTCGCCGAGCGAGGCGTCGAGCTCGTTGAGGATGGTGTCGGTGTCGTTGTCTTGACGGAGCAGCTCGGGCAGCGCGCGCATGCTCGGCGGCAAGCGGAGCCGCGCCAGCGCCTCGTCGCAGCCGGGGCCCGCCCGCCAGGGGCCCAGCGCGGGCTGCTGGAGCTCCGCCCGGGCGACGTTGAGGGGCACCCAGGCGCGGGCCGCCTCCCAGCAGACCCCCACCAGCTCCAGATCGGGCAGCAGCCGCGGATCGACGCCGTCGAGGCGGGCCCCGGGCGCCGCGACGAAGCGCCATTGGCCCTGGGGCCACAGCACGCCGGCGCCGATGCGCGCGCGCACCGACGCGAGCCGGTGGGCCTCCAGCTGCCGGCGCGGCTGGCCGGTGGCCTCGGCGACCCGCTCCATGAGGGTGTCTTCGTCTTCGCAGCTCCGCGCGAGCTCGGCCAAGGTGGCGCGGTCGAGCACACCAGCGGCCCCCAGCGCCCGGGTGGCGCGGGTGCCGGGGTCGTTGGTCTCGGCCCACAGCAGCTGGCCGCCGAGCCAGACGATCAGGGCCTCGCGGCCACCCGCGCGGATCTCCAGCGTGCCGGAGGCCTCCTGCCTGTGCAGGTGGACCAGCAGCGCGAGGTGATGGGCGCCGGCGTAGCGGCCTTCTTGGGACGGAGCGCTCATCCGATCCAGGCGAAGCACACGTTGTCGGCCAGCTCCCACTTGACGTGGAACTCGATCAGCGGCATCCAGATGGCCTCGTCGATGTCGTCCCAGGGGTAGGGGTCCATGCAGCTGACCTGGTCGGTGACCCGCTCGATCATCACCCAGTGGGGGCCGACCGTGCCGTCCGGGAAGCGGTCGTAGATGCGCGCCACCAGCGGCAGGCTGGTGCGGAACTGGTAGCTGCGGAGGGCGCGGGTGCGGCTGTCGCGGTCGCCGGCGGTGACGGGGCCGACCTTGCCTTCGCCGAGCAGGCCGTCGAGGTAGGCCGCCACGGCGGCGGGGCTCGCGTCGTCGTCGAGCCCTTCGCGGAGCAGCGCGACCAGGGCGGCCCCCAGCGCGCGGGCCTCGGCGCCGGTGGCCGCGGACAGGGCCACGACCGCCGCGTCGATCCGCGGGTCGAGGAGGGGGTGGCCTGCGTCCCGGACCGCAGAGAGCCAGGTGGCCAGGGTGATCTGCAGGTCGCCGATCTTGGCGGTGGTGTCGCTCGCTTCGGTCATCGCTCGCTCCGTTTGGGCCTGCGGCAGGCCGGGTGGGCCTTGGGCGGGCTGGGTCCCGCGGGGGTGGCCGCCCGCCTTGGGGGAGCGGCCCGCTCGACGCGCGGCCGGGCTATCCCGTTGCGGGCCCGTCCGCGGCGGCCAGCGCCCCCTCGGGCCCCGCCCCTGGCCCCCGTGGCCGCCGACCGGATAGGCGCCGGCCGAGTCGGGGGCCCGCTTCGCCGGGTCCCTCCATTGGCGCCGCCGCAGCGCGGGCGCCCGGGGAGCAGCCATGGCAGATGCGAGCCTCGAAATTGTGCGGGAGTCCGCGAGCGCGGGCCTCGCGGCGGCCACCGACGAGGCGGCGCTCGAGCGCTGGCACCGGCAGCACCTCTCGGCCTCGGGCGAGGTCTCGCTGCTGCGGCGGGGGATCGGCAAGCTGGAGCTCTCGGAGCGCAAGGCCTACGGGGCCGCGATCAACGCGCTGGTCGAGGTTTTGACCGCCCAGTACGACGAGAAGCGGGCGGCCCTCGCGCAAGCCGCCCTCCAAGCCCGGCTGGCCTCCGAGCGGGTGGACCTGAGCCTCCCGCCGCGGGCCCGGCGGCGCGGCGCCCTGCACCCCCTGCGCTCGACCTTGCGGGAGATCTGCCAAGCTTTTCAGAGCATGGGCTTCTCGATCTACGACTCGCCCCACGTCGAGACCGACGAGTTCAACTTCCAGCTGCTCAACATCCCGCCGCACCACCCGGCCCGGGACATGCAGGACACCTTCTATTTGGCGCCGGGCGACGACCCGAGCGCGCCGATGGACGGCCCGACCGACGCCGCCGCCCGCGTGCTGCGCACCCACACCTCGGCCGGGCAGATCCGGGCGATGCGGGCGATGGGCCCCGGCCCGGTTCGGGTGATCCTGCCGGGGCTCTGCTACCGCAACGAGGACATCACCACCCGGTCGGAGGTGCAGTTCCACCAGATCGAGGGGTTGATGGTCGGCACCGACGTGCGGATGAGCGACCTCAAGGGCATCCTGCTCCAGTTCGCCCGGCAGATCTTCGGCGGAGATCAAGCGGTTCGGCTTCGGGGCAGCTACTTCCCCTTCACCGAGCCGAGCGTCGAGGTCGACCTGCGCTGCGCCCTCTGCGGCGGCGCCGGCTGCCGGGTCTGCAAGTATACGGGCTGGCTGGAGCTGCTGGGCGCGGGCCTCGTGCATCCCGTGGTGCTCGAGAACGGCGGCTACGACCCCGCCACCCACCGCGGCATCGCCTTTGGCATCGGCCTGCCCCGGCTGGTCATGCTGCGGCACGGGGTCGACGACATCCGCCACTTCTTCCGAAACGACCTGCGCTTTTTGCAGAGCTTCCGCTGAGCGCCCGGCGCGCGCCGATCGGCCCCGCGCCCTGCCTGCCGCCCCCTCCGCACCCTTCGCCGCGCCCTGGCCGTGGACCGCTCCGCCGCCCCGCGCACCCTGGAGGACGCCGTGCGCGTCTCGCTCTCCTGGCTTCGTGAACATGTCGATCTGGACGGTGTCTCCGTCGAAGAGCTCTGCGAGCGCCTCACCACCGCCGGCGTGGAGGTCGACGCGGTGGAGCCCACTGGCGGCCTGCACCCCGACGTGGTGGTGGCCGTGGTCCGCGCGGTCGAGCGGCCGGAGGCGGGCCTCACCTGGCTGACGCTCGACGCCGGCGGTGCCGCGCCGCTGCGGGTGGTGAGCAAGGCGCCCAACCTCGGGGCGGTGGCCCCCGGCGCCCGCCTCGCCCTGGCGCGCCCGGGCGCGGTCATCTTTGAGTGGCGCGACGGCCTGCCCAAGCAGAAGAAGGTGACCGCCGCCAAGCTCAAGGTGGGCGTGTCGGAGGGCGTGGGCTGCTCGGCGCTGGAGCTGGGGATCGGCGCCGATCATTCCGGCGTGCTCCTGCTCGAAGGCCCGGGCGCGCCCGCCCTCCCCGACGGCCTCGCGCTGGTTCAGCCGGGGGCCCCCGCGGGCGCTCCGCTCGCCGCGGCCCTGTCTTGGCCGGCGGGTGCGCTCGCCGACATCGGCCTGACGCTCGCCATTTTGCCGAACATCGCCCGGTGTCAGAGCCTGCTTGGGGTGGCGCGGGAGGTCGGCGCGCTGCTCGACCGGCGCGTGCAGCTCGCGGTGCCGGTGCATGGCCTCGGCGGGTCGGTGGACTTTGGCGACCTGCACGGCGTTCTCGAAGACGACCTCGGCGATCTCCCCTCGGACGGCGGGCTGCGCCCCCGCTCCGCGGACCCCGCCCTCTGCGACCGGTTCGGCGCGCTGCGGGTCGAAGGGGTGGTCGTGGGGCCGAGCCCCGCCTGGCTGCAGCGGCGCCTCGTTCAGTCGGGCCTCACCGCCGTGAACAACGTGGTGGACGCCACAAACTACACGATGATGGAGCTGGGCCAGCCCACCCACGCCTACGACCTCGACCAGCTCCCCGGTCTGCCCCTGCGGGTGGAGCGGTCGGCGCCTGGCGCGCGCTTCAAGGCGCTGACCGCCGAGGATGACGCTGAGGCGGGCATTTTGGCGGAGGGGAGCCCGGTGATCTGCAGCGGGGACGCGGTCGTTGCCCTGGCGGGCGTGATGGGCGGCTACGAGGCCCGGGTCACCGCCGGCACCACCACCCTGCTGCTGGAGTCGGCGAACTTCGACTTCATCAGCGTGCGCAAAAGCCAGCAAGCAAGCCAGACCTTCTCGGACAGCTCCGCCCGGTTCTCCCGAGGCGTAGACCCGGCCCTCGTGACGGTGGCCCTCCGGCGCATCCTGCACCTGCTCGGCGAGAGCTGTCCGGGGCTGCGGGTCAGCGGGGCCGCCCTCCTCTCGGGGGCGCCGCTCGGGTCCCGCGCGCTGTCGATGGACCTGGCGGGCCTTCAGCGCGCCTTGGGGGTGGAGGCCACCGCCGACGAGGTCAAGGCGGCGCTCGACCGGGCGGGCCTGCCGGCCACCGTCGCAGCCGACGGCGCCACGCTGCAGATCGCCGTGCCCACCGGCCGCCAAGACATCGAGCGGGAGGCCGATCTGTGGGAGGAGGTGGCCCGGCTGCTGGGCTACGACCGCCTGCCCTCGACCATGCCCATCGAGCCCATCCCGAGCGCCACCACCGACCGCCGCTTGCTGCTGCGGGAGGCGCTGGTGGACCTCGCGGTGCGCGAGGGCCTGCAGGAGATCCAGACCTACACGCTGACGAGCCCCGAGCTGGAGGCCAAGCTCCAGGCCGGTCGGCCGGTGAACAAGCTGCCCTACGCTGTTCTCCAGAACGCGGGCAGCGTCGAGCGGCGCGTGCTCCGCCGCACCTTGCTCGGTCACCTGTTGGACTGCGCCGCCTACAACCAGCGCCACAGCCCCGCGGTGCACATCTTCGAGCAAGGCGTGGTGGTGCTGCCGGAGCTCGAGGGCGTCATGCCGGGGCTCCCGGGCGAGCGCGAGCGCCTGTCCCTGCTGATGATGGGCCCGACCACGCCTGCGGGCCTGCACAACCCGAGCCCGCCGGACGCGGATGTGCATGATATGGCCGCGGTGGTCGCCGAGCTGCTGGCGGGCCTGCACGTGGGGCCGACCCGGATCGTGCCGGCTGACCTCGCGCCCCTCCACCCCGGCATCGGCGCCAAGGTGGTGGCCGATGGCCCCGAGGGCGAGGTGCTGCTCGGCCTATACGGGCAGGTCCACCCCTCGGTGGCCGCGGCCTTCGACCTCGCCGGCCGGACGGTCCTGGTGGCCGAGCTCGACGCGGACGCCATCGGCGCCCGGAGCGCCCGCTTCTTCTTCGCGCCGGGGCCCCCGCGCTTCCCGGAGATCTCCATCGACATCGCCGTGCTGGTCGATGAGGCGGTGTCGGCCGGCGCGCTCTGCGCCACCACCGCCGCCGCCGGCGCCCCGCTGCTGCGCGAGGTCGTCGTCTTTGACGTCTACCGCGGCCGTCCGGTGCCCGAGGGCCAGGTGGCGATGGGCCTGCGCCTGCGCTTGGGCGCCGACCGCACCCTGGAGATGAAGGAGGCCGAGGCGCTGCGCGACGCGGTGGTGGCGGCCCTCGCCTCGGACCACGGCGCCGCGCTGCGGGTGTAGGTGGCGGGCACCGCGCCGGGGCGCTGGCTGCGGCGGGGCCCCGCGGTCCCGCTGATCGCGGCGGCGCTCTGCCTGTGCTTGGCGCCGCCGAGCCTCTGCGGCGGCGACCTGTCGGTCCAGCTCGGCTTGGCCCTCGCCCGACGGGCCCCCGAGGCGCTGAAGGGCGACCTGCTCGTGCTGGCAGCGGAGCGGCACCCCGGCTTTGGCGGGGCGCTCCAGTCGCTCGGCTGGGGCTCGGGCGGACCGAGCCTGCTGTGGCTGAGCCTGCTCCACATGGGCGTGGTCGTCGCTATTTTCGGGGCGCTTCGGCGGCTCTGGCCCGGGGCGGGCGCCGGGGCCGCGCTGGGGATCTGGCTGCTCGCGGCCCCCCGACCCCTGGGGCCGGCCCTGCTGCTGTGGGAGCCCCAGCCCACGCACCGCATGCTCGCGGCGCCGCTGCTGCTGCTCGGCTTGGCCTGGGCGGCGTCGGGGCGGGGCTTTTGGGCCGGCGCGTCTCTGGGCCTCGGCGCGGCCCTCCACCCGAGCACCGGCGCCCAAGCCGCGGTGATCGGCCTCGCGGTGGCGGGGCGGCGGTGGCCGGCGCTGCTGCCGGGCCTGCTGAGCGCGGCGGCGGCCCTGGTGCTGCGGAGCCCGGGGGCGGCCTGGGCGGGTCTCGCGGCCGAGGACCTCGCGCTGCTGCGGCTGCGGCTGGGCCACCACCTCGACGCCAGCACCTGGCCTTGGCCACCGCGCCTGCTCACGCTGAGCCACGTTGTTTTGGCGATGATCGCCGCCGCGGGCCTCGGCGGTGGCCCCCGGGCTGCGGCGCTGCGTCGGGGGCTGCGCGCGGCGGCGGCGTGGCTGGCGCTCGGCCTGCTCGCGCCCTCGCTGGGCCTCGGGCTGCTGCTTCAGCTCCACCCGCTCTACGCGGAGCAGTGGCTGGTGGCCCTGTCGCTGCCGGCGCTCGGGCCGCGGCTGTGGCGGGCGGCGCCGCTGCCCCGGGTGGTCGGGGTGGCCCTGCTGGTGCTTGTTCCCTGGGCCCTGGCCGCGCGCCCGCCGCCGAGCCCCTCGCCCGGGGTCCAGCCGACGGCCGCCGCGGCGCTGCGCCCTTGGGACGATCCGTGGCCGCGGGTGGAGCAGGGCGCGCCGGCGGCCTTCACTGTCAAAGACGGCGGGGAGATCATCGCCGGCCCCGAGGTCGCGCGGGCCTGGGCGGCGGCGCTGGCGGCGGCTTGCGGACCGGAGGCCCTGCGGCCGGCCGAGCCGGGGGAGCACTGGCTCGGCTACGTCCGGCTCCGGCAGCGCTGCCGGGCCGCGGCCGCGCGCGGTGTCCTCAGCCCCCGGTGACGAGGTCGCCGGAGCGCAGCGGCACCCAGTAGGCGCCGCCGGCGATCTGGATGGGCTCGGCTGTCAGGCGCACCCGGTCGCCTTCGATGAGGGCGCAGCGCTCCTCGGCCCGGGCGTTGTAGCGGTTGTGGGGGCCGGGCATGTCGGCGCGCACGTTGGCCCAGGAGCGCATGGTGATGATCTCGCCGAGCTTTCCTGGGGACTCCGCCCC
>CANHON010000215.1 GCA_947462115.1 Deltaproteobacteria bacterium
TCGCTGAGCACAAAAGATGCAGCGCCGGCGAAGGCGATCCAGGCCAGGGCGCGGTCGGTGCCCGGGCGGCCGAGGCCCACGCTGGCCCGCCACAGCATGCTGGCGATGACGAGGCTGTAGACCGCCACCGGCGCCGTCATGGGCCCCAAGCCCGGGGCGATGAAGGCGAAGACGCCGCCGGCGAAGGCCAAGGGCCCGATGGCGCGCAGGGGCCGCAGCTCGGGCCAGGCCCGGCTCAGGCCGCCGATGTAGAGCAGGTGGGCCGTCAAGAAGGCGAGCAGGCCGGGGATGAACAGCCCCTCGGACCACTCGAGCAGCCCGTCGCCCAGCACCGAGAAGCCGAGGCCCGCCCCGATGAGGCGCGACCCGCGGCCCTCGGCCCCGCCGAAGACCAAGGCGGCCATGGCGGTGCAGGGGATGAGCTTGAGCGCCGTGCGCAGCTCGACCGGCCAGGACATCATGCCGAAAATAAAGACCAGCGCGCTGATCCCAGCGATGGCGATCAGGGCTTGGCGGAGGGTCTGGCTCATCGGGCGGCCTTGGGCGGGCGGGGCGCGCGGGCGGCGCGGGGGGCCTTGGGCGGCAGGCCGCGGGTGTGGTGCAGCGCGCGGCCCACCACCTCGTCGAGGCGCTCGCTCAGGGCCGGCTCGCCCACGAAGACAAAACCTTTGAGCGGCCGCCCCGTGAAGTCCATCGGGCTGAAGCCGGGCGCGCCCATGAGCTCAGCCAGCGCATCGGGGTGCAGGCGGGCCATGACCTGGTCGCCGACGACCCCCACCGTCATGTGGCCGCCGACCATGAACGCGAGGCCCCCGAACATCTTGAGCTCCTCGACGGGCTCGTGGGCGAGGAGCTGGGGACCGAGGGCGCCCCGCAGGCGCGCGGCGGTCTGTGCGTCGAACGGCATGGTCGGCCCCTACGGAAAACAACGGATGGTTCAGCGGCGGCGGCGCAGGCCGAGCAGGGCCCCGAGCAGCGGCAAGGCGAGGCCCCAGCGGGGCGCCGCGCCGGCGGTGCTGCAGCCGGAGAAGCCGTCGGGATCGACCTTGCCGTCGACGCCCTCGCCGCCGTCCGCGCCGCCGTCCTCGGGCTGCAGGGCGTCGATCACGCCGTCACCGTCGCTGTCGGTGGGGTTGTTGGGGTCGCCGAGCTCCTCGCCGTCGGGGACGCCGTCGCCGTCGGTGTCGGGGTTGAGGGGGTCGGTGCCGAGCTCCTCTTCGAGCAGGTCGGGCACGCCGTCGCCGTCGCTGTCGGTGGTCTCGGAGATGCCGTCGCAGTCGTTGTCGATGCCGTCGTCGAGCTCGGGGGCCCCGGGGTAGACGCTGGGCTCGTCGTCGTCGCAGTCGCCGTCCTCGGCGGCGAGCTCGGGGCTCGGGTCGCAGAGCAGCAGGGCCTCGGTGCGGTCATCGCCAAAACCGTCGCCGTCGGCGTCGATCCAGACGGCGATCATGCCGGCGGGGTCGGTGTTGTCATCGACGTCGTCGGCGCGGCCGTCGCAGTCCTCGTCGGTGTCCTCGGGGTCGCAGACCTCCCGGGCGCCGGGGTTGCGGGCGGGGTCCAGGTCATCGCAGTCGCCGCCGAGGGTGGCCCGCGACGGCTCGCCCGCGCAGCCGTCTTCGCCGGTCAGGGCGACGCCATAGCCGTCTTCATCGCTGTCGAGGTAGAGGGGAACGGCGTCCAGTGCGTCACTCCCGTCGATGGTGCCGTCGCAGTCGTTGTCGATGCCGTCGCAGAGCTCAAAGGCCTGGGGGCCGACGGCCGGGTCTGCGTCGTCGCAGTCGTCGCCGCCGCAGGCCGCGCTCATCGCGCCGTCCCCGTCCAGGTCGCAGCCGCCGCAGTCGGGGCCCGCGTCGAGGGCCGCGCCCTGGGCCGCCGCTTCGCCGACCGCCACGCCGAGGATGACCGTGCGCAGCGCCCGCTCGCCCGGCGCCAGGGCGTCGATCTGCGACACCCAGTAGTTGGCGGAGTCGCTGGTGCTGCCGTCGCCGTCGCTGAGCTCCACGTCGGCGTCGAGCTCCCACTCGCCCAGGTGGCCGAGGCGGTCGGCGTCGGCCTGGCAGGTGTAGTAGCCGGCCGTCCAGCCGCTGGTCTCGCCCACGCTCTGGCTCCAGTCGTTCACCCCGTCGCCGTCGATGTCCAGCACGTCGTTGTCGGTGAGGAAGCTGCCGTTGGTGGCGAAGTCCGGGTCGAGATCGTGGATGTGGGCGATCTGGAGGTCGGTGAGGGTGTCTTCGCCGGCGTTGAGCAGCTCCACGGTGAGGATCACCGCGGGGTCGCCCACGCGCCAGCGCTCACTTTTGATGACCTGCAGGTCGCCGGCGGTGTAGCGGTGGGCCGAGATGAGCCAGCCGTCCGCCGACAGATCGGCCTCGTCATCGGTGGTGATGGTGCTGGTGGTCGTCGTCTCGGAGTGGGCCGAGAAGGTGCGCTCGCTGCCCGAGGCGCCGACGTACTCCACCCGGAAGTGCGCGAAGGGCCGCCCGGGCCAGGTGAGGTCGCGCCAGTCATCGTCGGTCGATTCGCGGGCTTGCAGGCCGACGCTGTCGCTGCGGTTGTTCCAGCTCCCGTTGCTGTTGAAGCCGAGCTGCACGAGGTCGCCGGTGAGGGTCTGGGCGGCCAGCGCCGCGGTCGGCCCGAGGGCCAGGGCCAGCGCGGCCAGGGCGATGCGGTGGGGGCGGGCGGCGCGGGGGATCGAGGGGCGCATGGCGGGCTCCAAAAGGGGGCGGGGGGCCTCGCATCTTCGCACAGGTGGGGCCCGGCGTCTCCGGCGGCGGCGCGCGGCGGCGGCGCCCCGGATTAGTCCGGCGGTGGAGGCCCCATGCGCCCGCGCGATCCCGCCCGCTCCCTCGCCCTCATCGCCCTGCTCATGGGCGTTCTCGGCTGTGCCCGCGCCCTGCCGAGCAAGCCCAGCCGGGGCCTCGACCTGGGCCAAGGCCCCGCGGACAGCGGCGGCGAGGAGGCGACCCCCGGCGGCGCGGCGGGCCCGGCGCTGTGGATCGGCCCGGCCCTTCAGCCCGCCCTGCTCGCGGCGATCCAAGGCGCGGAGCAGCGGGTGTGGACCGCCCAATACACCCTCTGGCGCGGCGCTCTCACCGAGCCGGTCTACGCGGCCCTCGCGGCGGCGGCGGAGCGCGGCGTCGAGGTGCGGGTGCTGGCCGACGAAGAGGCCGAGGACACCCCCGGCGTGCTCGAGGCGCTGCGGGCGGCGGGCGCCGAGGTCACGCTCGACAGCCCGGCCGTCACCACCCACCACAAGCTGTGGATCATCGACCAGCAGCTCATCACCGGCTCGCACAACCTGTCGGACAGCGCCCTGTCGCGCAACGAGGAGCTGAGCGCCGGCACCGCCGATCCCGGCGCGCTGGCGGCGGCGGAGGCCCGCTTTGGGGCGCTGTGGCGCGATCCCGCTCTGCGGCCCGAGGCCACGGCCACCGTCGATCCCACCCTGCCGGTGCAGTTTTTCGCCGACGATGAGGCGCTCGGCGCCCTGCTGTCCTGCATCGAAGCGGCCGAGCAGCGGGTGCGGGTGGGCATCTACGCCGTGGCCTGGGACGAGCGCTACCCCGGCAGCGCCGTCGATCTGCTGCTCGGCGCCTTGGAGGCCGCGGTCGGCCGGGGCGTAGACGTGGCGGTGCTGCTGGACGACAGCGCCTGGGTGCGCGACAACCACATCAACGACGCCGCTTTCGCCCGGCTGCGGGCGGCCGGGGTGCCGGTGCGCCGGGCCGATCGCAGCGAGCTCGTGCACGGAAAGGCGCTGGCCTGCGACGGTCAGGCGCTGGTGAGCGACGCGAACTGGTCCTACTCCGGCCTCGAGCTGTACCATGGGGCCAGCCTCAGCCTGCGGGACGCCGGGGCCGCCGCCGAGGTGGCCGGCTGGGTCGATGGGCTCTATGCAAACGGTCAGGCGAGATAGAGCCAGTAACGTCATGTTTGGGGATGTTTCGGAGGGCCGATGAACACCGTCTGGAAGCTCGCGGGCGCCGCCGCCGCCGTGTTGACCCTCGCGGCCGTCGGCCTCGTCGCCTATGGCTCCACCCGGCCCACCACCTGGCAGGTCGAGGTGCGCCGGGAGCTGCCAGCCTCGCCCGACAAACTCCGGCCATTCTTAGCCTGCACCGGCCGCTACACCGAGTGGATGAACGGGGTGCAGGACCCCGACGGCGTGGTGGTCGAGGTGGAGGGCCCGCCCTGCGGCCCGGGCGCCATCTACCGGTGGAGCGGCAACGGCGGCCAAGGCGAGCTCGAGATCGTCGGCGAAGATGACCTGCCCGGGGGCGCTTTCCGCATCCGCTACGAGATGGTCCTCGAGGCGCAGCGCACGCCCGCGGCCGGCTGGTTCTCGGTCGAGCCCCGCAGCGGCGGCGCCTTGGTGGTCTGGCACGACGCCGGCGAGCTCGGCATGGGGCCGGTGGGCGGACTGTTCGCCCCGATGATGCAAAAGATGCTCACCGAGCACTTTGAGGTGGCGCTGGCCGTGCTCGGCGACCGCGCCTCGGCCGCCCGATGAGCGCGCAGCCCCCCTCGGGCGGCGAGGATACTTCGTCGACCGCGTCGCCTTCGGCCTTCAAGCACAAGATCCACCCCGAGGGCGTGCGGGCGCTGATGGAGCGCCTCGAGGCGGCCCTGACCGCCCGCTTCATGCCCTTCTCGGCCCGCGAGGCCGCCGCGCTGGCCACCGAGGGCCTCGAGGCCCTGGAGCTGAAGGCCCGCGTGGCGGAGGTGGCCGACGCTGTGCACGCCAGCTTGCCGCCCGGCCTGGACGCGGCTGGCGCGCGGGCGGTGGCGGCGGCCTTGGTCGAGGCGGCGGGCCCGGCGCTCCCCGACGAGAACGGCTTGACCGACGCCTTTGTGGTGTGGCCGCTGCTGAGCGTGGTGGAGCGGCACGGCCTTGATCAGCCCGAGGCCTCGCTGGAGGCGCTCGGCGAGCTGACCCGGCGGTTCTCGGCCGAATTCGCGGTGCGGCCCTTCCTGGTGCAGCACCCGGCTTTGGCCTGGGCGGCGGCGCGGGCCTGGGCCGCCGACCCCGACCTCCACCGCCGGCGCCTGGCCTCGGAGGGCACCCGGCCGCGCTTGCCCTGGGGCATGCAATTGCGGGGCTCCATCGCCGATCCGAGCGCCGGCCTCGCCCTGATCTCCACCCTCATCGACGACCCCTCGCCCTATGTGCGGCGCAGCGTGGCCAACCACCTCAACGACGTCAGCAAGGACCACCCCGAGCGCGCGGTCCAGACCGCGGCGGCGTGGCTGGCCAGCGGGCGCACCGAGGGCCCGCGGGAGATCGTCGGCCACGCCCTGCGCGGGCTGCGCAAAGCCGGCCACCCCGGCGCGCTTCAGCTGCTGGGCCTCTCAGCCGACGGCCTGCGCTGCTCTGGCTGGCGGGTCCTCCACAACGACGTGCAGATCGGCGACTTCGTAGAGTTCGAGGTCGAGCTGCACAACAGCGGGGCGGCGGCCGTGGCGCTCAGCCTGGACCTCGCCTTGGGCTGGCCCGCCAAGCGGGGCGGCTGGTCACGCAAGCAGCTCCACTGGACGAAGCTCGGCCTCGAACCAGGGGAGCGGCGCACCTTGGCGGGCCGGCAGCGCCTCAAGGTGGTGAGCACCCGCCGGGTGGAGCCGGGGCCGCACCGGCTCGCGCTGGTCGTCAACGGCAAAGAGCTGGATCACGCGATGTTTCAGCTTGTTTCGGCAGAGGCTTGAGCCGCGTTTTGCCCCGCGACCCCCGGCTGTGGGTGGGCGGCGGCCTCGTGCTCGGCTTGGCCACGCTCGCCCTGCTCGCCCCGCTGATCGCGCCGTGGGATCCGCTCCACCAAGACATCGCGCTCGGCCTCGACGCGGTGGGCGCGCCGGTCGGCCCCTCGTGGCGGCACCCGCTGGGCACCGACCCGCTCGGCCGGGATCTGCTGTCCCGCCTGCTGTTCGGCGCGCGGGTGAGCCTGCTGGTCGGGGTCTGCGCCACCGCCATCGCCACCCCGCTCGGCCTGCTCATCGGGCTCGGCGCCGGCACCCTCCGCGGGGCGGTGGACGCCGTGCTGATGCGCCTGACCGATCTGGTGCTGTCCTTCCCCTTCTTGCTGCTGTGCGTGGCCTTGGTGGGCATCCGGCAAGCGCGGGGGATCAGCAACGTGCTGCTGGTGCTCGGCCTGTTGGGCTGGACCACCGTGGCCCGCGTGGTGCGCGCCCGGGCCCTCATCGAGCGCGAGAAGGCCTATGTCGAGGCGGCCCGCGCCGCTGGCTTTGGTTTGATGCACATCGTTTTCATCGAGGTGCTGCCCAATGTGCTCGCGCCAGCGGTGGTGCTCGCCACGCTCGGGGTGGCCGGCGCCATCCTGTCGGAGAGCGTGCTGTCCTACCTCGGGCTCGGGGTGCCGCCGCCCACGCCGTCCTGGGGCGGCATGATGAGCGAGGCCCAGCCCTGGCTGCGGCTGCGCCCGCTGCTTCTGGTGTGGCCCGGCGCCGCGATCCTCGCCGCGGTCCTGGGCTTCAACCTGCTCGGGGAGGGCCTGCGTGACCACCTTGACCCCCGCGCCTGAGATCCAGCCACGCGGGGCCAGCCCAAGGGGGCCCGCTGTTCGTTGGATTGGCGTGCTGATCGGTGTCTTCGGCTGCACCCGCGGCAGCGCCCCGCCCCTGCGCGCGGCCGGCAGCCCCACCCCGGTGGTCGGCGGCACCCTGCGCTACGCCAGCGAGAACGACGTGCGCAGCCTCGATCCCGCGGTCGGCTACGACGAGGTGAGCGCGGAGGTGATGAACCTCGTGTTCGACGGCCTGCTGCGCTTCGACGCCGGCACCACCCTCGAGCCGGCCCTGGCGGAGTCCTTCACCCGCTCGGAGGACGGCCGCACCTACACCTTCGTGTTGAGGCCAGGGCTGCGCTTTCACAACGGCCGGGCGGTGGTGGCCGAGGACGTGGTGCAGAGCTGGGCGCGGCTGTTTGACCCCCGCCTCGCCTCGCCGGGCGCCGACTTCTTTCGGCTGGTGGAGGGCGCCGAGGCGCGGCTTCAGGGCGATCCGACCGCGCCGCTCGGCCTGAGCGCGCCCGACGCGCGCACCGTCGTCGTCCGCCTGCGCGAGCCCGACCCCACCTTCTTGTCGGTGGTGGCGATGAGCTTCGGCGCCGTCGTGCCCATCGAAGAGGTGGAGGCCCGCGGCGAGCGGTGGTTCATGGAGCCGGTGGGCACCGGGCCCTTCACCCTGGAGTCCTGGCAGATGGGCGGCGAGCTGGTCCTGCGCCGAAACCCCGACTACTGGGAGCCGGGCCTCCCTTACCTCGACACCATCGTCCGCGAGAGCAACGTGCCGCGCGATCTTCAGCTCTTGCGGATGGAGGCCGGCGAGCTGCACCAGACCTACCGGCTGTCGGCGCCGGACTACCTGTGGGTGAAAAGCGAGCCGGCCTGGGCCGCCCAGCTCCTGGAGTACCCCTCCACCGACACCTACGGCGAATTCATGAACACCGAGCTGAAACCATTTGATAACGTGTGGTTTCGCCGGGCGGTCTCCGCCGCGATCGACCGGGACAAGCTGCGGAAGATCCAGAACGGCCGGGCCCTCCCCACGGTGTCGTGGGTGCCGCCTTCGCTGGAGGGCCACCTCGTCTGGGCGGAGCTGAGCCCCGAGGAGCAGGCCGATCTGCAGTACCAACGCCACGATCCGGCCTTGGCGCGGCGCTGCTTGGCCGAGGCGGGCTACCCCGATGGCTACCCCGGCCCGCCCATCGACTACTGGACCATCAACACCAGCGGCGCCCTGATGACCGCCATGTCCGTGCAGGCCGACCTCGCCGAGATCGGCGTGCCCA
>CANHON010000216.1 GCA_947462115.1 Deltaproteobacteria bacterium
CTCGACCTCGGGATCATCGGGCTGCAGCGCCTTCACCCAGTCGAGGGCGCCGCCGACCTGCCCGGGCGGCGTCGGGTGGGCCCCGAGCCAAGCGGCGGCCTCGGCGAGCCGTTCAAAGGCGATGGCGCGGGCGCCGGCCTCGGCCCAGAGCAGGCGCCCGGGCGAAGGCGGGGGCTGCACCCCCTCGCCCGAGCACAACAACACCAAGCCGGCCGCTCCTTTGGCCTTGAAACGAGCGGGATCTTGGCCCTGCAGCACCGCCGACAGCACGATGGGCGCGGGCTCCAGGCCGACGGGACCGTTGAACCACGCGGCCTCGACCCGCAGGGGACCCGGCAGCGGCGCGATCAAGGCGGCGAGCCGATCGGCCCGCGCGGGCCCGCCTGGATCGACGGGCAAGGGCGGGCGGGCCAGCAGGACCCCGCAGCCGAGCGCCCACAGCAGCCCGAGGCCCGGCGCCCGGCTGAGCCCCACCGCGCCGAGCACGGCGAGGGGCCCGGCGAGGGCCCGCAGGTGGTAGGGCCGCAGCGAGTCCACCGTCAGGCCGAGGGCGAGCACGCCGAGGGTGGCCCCGAGCGCGTAGAGCAGCAGGCCGCGGTCGGCGCGGTCCTTGGGCGACAGCAGGGCCGGGCCGAGGGCCACGCCGAGCCACAGCACGCTCCACTCGCCCCCGAGGTCCACCAGCACCCGGTCGTGGAGCGCCCGCAGGAGCATGGGGCCCATGCCGAGCCCCGGCTCGCTGCTGCTGTGGGCCACGGCCGCGAGGCAGGCGAGGGCCCCGGCCCCGCAGCTCGCCTGCGCGTACAGGGTGAGGACGCGCGGGATGAGCGTGATGGAGGTCAATCCCAGCGCGACGACGGCCGACCGCTTGCCCGCCGCCGCCACCAGATCGGGGCCCGCGAGCAGCAGGCCGAGCAGGAGGCCCGCGGCCATCGGGTGCTGGCCGAGGGCGGCCACGGCGGCCAGGGCGGCGAGGGTGGGCCCCCAGGCGCGCCCGCGCAGCCCGGCGGCGAGGCCCAGCGCGCTCAAGGCGCTCAGCTCGGGGGCGCCGTAGCCGCGAAAGGCGACCAGAAAGGTGTCTTGGAGGCCCGGATCGACGGCGACGACGACGCCAGCGGCCAGCGCGGCTTGGGCCGGCCGACGCGGGCTCAGCAGCGCGGCGGCCGCCCCGGCGAAGGGGGCGATGAGCGCGCTCTGAAGGCCGCGCAGGCGCATCAGCCCGCTCAGATCCGGGGCCAGGGGCAGCAGCGGGCTCGCCCAGAGCCAGAGGCTGTGGCCCCCCTCCGGGTTGGGCGGCACCCACGGACCGCCGCGCAGCACGCCCATCGCGGCGAGGAACTGCCCGAGCGCGTCGGAGCCCGTGGACGCACCCGCTGCCCCCTGAACGCGCACAAGGGCCGCCAGCAGGGCAGGGAGCACCAGGGCCAGCGCGAGGAGCGCCCGGCTGGGCCTACGCTCAGGTGAGGCTGGCAGCGGAGGGGCCCGGGTTCTCGCGGCCGGTCACGCCCTCGAGGGCCGCCCCCATCGCCTTGGCCGCCTCCTTGAGGTCCTCTTCGCCGCCGCCGAGGTAGACCCGACCGAAGGCCCCGACGCTGAGGAACTCAAGCACCTCGACCTTGGCGGCCTTCTCGGCCTCATTGGTGGCGAGCAGCGCGTAGCCCGCGGGGTGCGTCTCCAGCACGTAGAGGGCCTGGCCCTCGTGGATCACGTTGCCGTGGCGCATCCGGTTGGTGATCATGCTGTGGTAGCCGGTGATCCCGGTGATGAGCTGGGCGCTGACCACGCGGGGACGCAGGCGGTCCTCGACGACGAGGTTGAGGTTGCTCAGGATCTCCTCCCCCGCGGCGCGGACCTGGCCTTGATCGCTGGCGTGCAGCTCCACCATGCCGAACTCCCGCTCCACCACCAACATGCCGGGCACGACGGAGGTGCGCTTGAGCGCGATGTCGGTCACCACGTTGACATCCATGCCCGGCGCCACCTCGACGATGAGCGCGGCTTGGCCCACCAGCGGGTGGTAGCCCCGGCTGATGGTGGCCAAGAAGGCCGCGGTCTGCGGCTGCAGGATGTCGATGAAGGTGAAGCAGCGGAGGTCGAGCTTGGGCGAATCAGTGGACACGGCGTCTGGCTCCGGGGGCCGCGGCGTTGAGCCGCCAGCAGGGTCGCCAGAGTACCGCTCTGCCGGGGGCCCCTGTCAACCCGCGCCCTGGGGCGGGCGGTGCTATGCTCCGCGCCCGTCGTCGCCCGGCGCCGCGTCCCGGTGCGGACGCCCGGCGCGCTCGCCCGGAGGAGGCCCCCGATGCCCAACTGTCGCCCGCTCCCCGCTGCCCCAGGCGCAGCGCCCCAGCGCCGCCCGCCCAGCCCTTCCGTGTCCGCGCGCGGGGGCGTCGCCGCTTCCTGCGCGCTCGCCTTCGCCTTCGCCTTCTCCCTCGCAGGCTGCGACCCCGACTGCGTGAGCCCCAGCCGGATCGACGGCGAGTGGACGGTTCAGGCCCGCAGCACCGACGATGCGTGGCGGGTCTCCGGCTTCAACAGCGACGAGGACATCGCCGAGCGCACCGCCCAAGGCGAGCTGCTCTCCCAGGTCTTGGCCAACGGCGAGCGCCAGTGGACCCTCAAGTACGTGCCGGGCAACGACGCCTACAACCTCACCATCGACGGGCAGCGCTTCGTCGCCACGGCCAAGCCTGCGAGCGACAACTGCAACCAGCTCGCCTTGCGGGTGGAGGGGAGCTGGGAGGGCGACGAGGGCAGCGAGCACGACTTCGCCCTCGACGGCGCCCTGCTGTGGACCGGCGACGACTTCGCCGGGACCTTCTCCTACTCGGACGCCTGGACCTGGGACGAGCGCTCCGGCGAGGTCCGCCTGCCGGCAGGCGAGCTGCTCGGCAGCGCTGGCGCCCCCGACGCGGGCTGATCCCGGCGCCCCGCGGTGGGCCCCTCGACCTTCGGCCCAGCGCCTTCGCGCCGCGGCCCCCCATGAGTAGACACCCGGTGTCATCTTCGAAGCGACCGGCGATCGCGTCGGTTATGGATGCCCCATGCGCAACCTCGTGCAGTCTTTGTTCCTCGCCCTCGTGGTGTACCTCGTCGCCTCGCTGCTCACGGGCTCGTGGCTGGCGGGGATCGCGCCCGCGTTGATCGGCGGCGGCATCCTGTATTTTGTGCTCGCCCGCCGCAGCTTCAAGGCCTTCGAGGCCATCGCCAACGAGGCCATGGCCCAGCTCCAGACCGCCCAGGGCGATCCCAGCCAGGTCGAGCGCGCCAAAGAGACGCTGCGGGGCGCGCTGGCCTTGGGCAAAGACCAGTTCTTGATCACCGAGCAGGTCAACGGGCAGCTCGGGCAGCTCGCCTACAGCCAAGGGCGCTTCGACGAGGCCCGCGGTCACCTCGAGCAGGCTTGGAGCCGAGACTGGATGAGCCAGTGCACGCTCGCTGCCCTCGATCACCGTCAAAAGAAGGCCCCCGAGGCCTTGGCCCGGCTCGAGAAGGCCAAGTCCGGCGGGGACGGGCAGGCGATCTTCTGGGCGGTCTATGCCTTCATCGCCAAAGACAGCGGGGACGTCAAGCTCGCGCTGGCGGTGCTCGGCCAAGGCGTCGAGAAGGCCGGCGGCTCCGCTGCCCTGAAGGGCTGGCAAGAGGCGCTGGCCAACCAGCGCAGCCTCGACCTGATGGCCTTCGCCCCCCAGTGGTTCCAGTTTTTCCCGGAGCACGTGCAGCGCCTCACGCGCGAGCAGCAGATCCTCCTGCTGCAGTCCGCCGGCCAGCCCGTGCCTCCGCAGCTTCAGCGGCCTGCGCCGAGCGCCCCTGCGGCGCCCAGCCCCAACCGGGCCGCGCGTCGGGCCGCTGAGTCTGGCAAGCCCGCCCCGTCTATTCCGCACCCCCGTCGCTAACGCCCGCGGTCGGTTGCCCCGCTGTTGGAGTCCCCATGCGCGCCGTCGCCTTGCTGATGTTCGCGATCGCCTGCGTGGAGGAGGCGGCCCCCAAGTCCGCGGTGGTCATCGACACCGGCGATGACAGCCTCCCCACCGCCGACGCCGACCGCGACGGCTACCCCGAAGGCGTGGACTGCGACGAGGGCGACGCGGCGGTCAACCCCGGGGCCAACGAGCGGTGCAACGGCAAAGACGACGACTGCGACGGCATCGTAGACGAGTCCGGCAGCGACGCCACCCTGTGGTTCTTCGATGACGACGGCGACGGCTTCGGTGACCCCGGCGACGAGGTGCAGAGCTGCGCCGCCCCCGCCGGCACCGTCGAGAACGCCGACGACTGCGATGATCTGCGCGGCGACATCTTCCCGGGGGCCGTCGAGGTCTGCAACGGCGACGACGACAACTGCGACGGAGACATCGACGAAGACGCGGTAGACATGGCGGAGTTCTTCGACGACCTCGACGGAGACGGCTTCGGAGACCCCGCCAGCGGGCACATGGCCTGCGCGCCGGACGAAGACGACGTGGCGGTGGCCGATGACTGCGACGACAGCACCAACCAAGCCAACCCCTCCGTGCCCGAGATCTGCCGGGACGGCCGGGACAACGACTGCGACGGCGGCCCCAACACCTGCGGCTGGCGCGGCGACGTGCTCACCAGCGGGGCCTGGGGCACGCTGACCGGCTGGAGCGAGACCGACGGCTTTGGCCGAACCGTGATCGGCGCCGACCTCGCCGGGGCAGGGGCAACGGGGCTGTTCGTGGCCGCCCGAGACCACGACGGCGCCAGCTCGTCCATCGGCGCGATCTACGGCTTTGAGGCGGTCTCTCGCGGGGCTACCAGCGCCACCGCCGCGGTCAGCCGCTACTGGGGCGAGGGCGTGGGCTCGCTCGCCGGGGCCGACGGCGGCCTGTGGGCGGGCGACGTGGATGCCGATGGCTACGACGATCTGCTCGTGCGCGGGCGCTCCAGCGGGGGCGTGTCGCGGGCTTACCTGATGCGGGGCCCCCACGCCGGCGATGCCTACCTCATCACGGCGGAGCTGGTCATCAGCGATGTGCTCGGCTCTGGCGGCGTCTTCGCCAGCGGTGGCATCGGCGACACCACCGGCGATGGCGTGGCAGAGCTGATCCTCGTGCGGCCGGCCCTCGGCGACGCCCTGGTGTTCGACGGCGGGCTCGCCGGCTCCAAGTCGGCCAGCGACGCGATGGCCAGCCTCAGCCTGTCGGGCGGCTCGGTGGCCCACAGCCTCGCCGCCGGGCACGACCTCGACGGCGACGGGATCGACGACCTGTTGCTGCAAGGCAGCGCCGCCGGCGGCGACGCCCAGGTCCTGCTGTTCGCTGGGCCCGTCTCCGGCGATCGACTCGCGGCCGACGCTGACGGCCGGTGGAGCGGGGACGGCCTCGGCTTCGACTCGCTCGGGGTCGATGACCTCGACAACGACGGCTACGAAGACATTTTGGCCTCGAGCTTCGCGGGGCCGGGCGGCGAGGTGCAGGTCTTCGTCGGCCCCTTCTTCGGCGGCGGCGGCGGGGCTCCGCAGGTGCGCGTGTCGGGCGAGGGTCCCGATGGGGAGGTCGGCGCCTTCGCCAGCGTCCTCGGCGACGGCGACGGGGACGGCCGCAACGAGCTGCTGGTGCCGGTCGCGGGCCCGAGCCCCTTCGTCCTGCTGCTCCACGGCCCCAGCACCGGCACCTACGGGCTCGGCGACGGGGACGCCCGCTTCTTGGGCGGCCCAGAGCGCGCCTTCGCCATCGGCGACCTCAACGACGATGGGCTCGAAGACATCGCGCTGGGGGCCGCCTCCGGCGCCGGCGGGGTCTGGCTGTACTGGGGCGGGGCGATCTAGCGGCGGCGCCGGTGCGCTGGGATAGCCGCGGGGCGCCGCCCACCGAGGAGCGCACTTGAGCTTGCCCGACGCCGTTGACCACCTCCGCGCTGCCCTCGGCCAGCTCGGGCTCTCCGGCGACCCGGAGCTGGACCGCACCCCGGAGCGCTTCGCCGAGCTGCTCTCCGAGTTCAGCCCCCAGCCGGTGCCGCCCTGCCCGCCGCTGCCCACGCGCTCGCACACGCCGGTGGTGGTGCGCGAGCTGCGCTTTCACTCGCTGTGCGCCCACCACCTGTTGCCCTTCTTCGGCCACTGCACCATCGCCTACCGGCCCGCGGGCGCCATCGCCGGCCTCGGCTGGTTCCCCCGGGCCCTCGACGCCCTGGCGCGGCGGCCCCAGCTCCAAGAGCGGCTGGCCCAGGACCTCGCGGACGCCGTCTTCGAGGCGCTCACGCCCCATTCGGTGCTCGTGTGGGTCTCGGCGCGCCAGATGTGCGTGGAGATGCGCGGCTCGCGGGCCACCGCCACCTTTGAGGTCAGCGCCGCCGCGGGCGCCGCGGACCCCGAGCTGCTCGCCCTGGTGCGCGGGCGCTGAGGCTCCGCTCGGGCCCCGCGGGTCAGCGCTCCGAGATGGGCCCGTAGGAGGCCACTTCGAAGGAGGCGGCGGAGGCGGTGCCGTCGGGGCCCTCGCCGTCCACCCGGCTGGCGGTGGCCTCGACCCGCCCGCTCGGGTCGCCGAGCCCCTTCTGGCCGGAGAGGGCCAAGCTCACCTCGTCCCACTCCGTCGGGTCGAAGCCGTCGCGGGCGGGCGAGGGCGACCAAGCGCCGACCAGCGCGTCGATCTCCAGCGGGGCCCACCAGCTCCCGACCCCGTCGCTGCCCACGATGAGCTCGGGGTTCAGGCGCTCGGAGAACTGGCCGTCCTCGGTCTGAAAGTCGACCTGCAGGGCAAAGCGGAGCTCGTCCTCGCACCAGGACTCCATCGCGATCTCGGCGCCGCCGTCGCCGCTGTCGGTCGGCTCCATGTCGACCCACTCGGCCCCGCCGCTGGTGGTCAGCCCGAGGCTCAGGCGGGTGAGGCTCGCGTCGGCGTACCGCAGCTCCACGTTGAAGGAGCCGTTGACCACGTCGATGACGTCTGCGGGCACGACCCCGTTGGGCGCGGCTTCCTCCGCGGCCACCGGGCTCCGGCTCACCTCTTCGCAGCCGGCGAGGGCCTCGGTGCCGTCCCACTCCTCGCCGCTCTGGCCGCCGCCGCTGGGGGGCCGCTGCGCGCAGGCGACGGCGAGGGTGAAGGGGAGGAGGTGGATCCAGTGGGCGCTGCGGTGCATGGGGTGCTCCAGGGGGCACGGGGTTGACCGCGCCATGCCCCATTCTTCGCACCCCGGAGCGGAGGCGCCAGGGGTGTTGTGCAGAAACCCTGCGCTCGGTCCACGCGAGCCCGCGCGCATCTGCTAGAGTGAGCGGCCGCCGGAGGCCCGATGGACCTGGACCTGCTCGCCGCTCAGCTCATCCGCGCGCTCCGGGGAGAGCGGAGCCAAGTGCAGCTCTCTCGCTGGCTCGGCTACCAGAGCAACGTGATCACCACCTGGGAGAACGGCCGCCGCTGGCCCACCGGCGCCGAGCTGATGCGCCTCGCCGCGCGCACCGGCGTCGATGTGCCCGCCGCCTGGGCCGCCTTCTACCGGGCGCCCCCGGCTTGGCTCGGCGGGATCGATCCCTGTCGGCCCGAGGGGCTGGCCCAGGTGCTCGCCGACCTGCGGGGCGGGCTGTCCATCGGCGCCCTCGCCGACCGCACCGGGCTGTCCCGCCACGCGATCGGACGGGCCCTGTCGGGCAAGGCCGAGCTTCGTTTGCCGGAGGTGCTCGCCATCATCGAGGGCTGCACGCTGCGGCTCGTGGACCTGATTGACGCGCTGGTCGATATTGAGCGCGTGCCCGAGGCGGCCCGCACCTTCGCCACCTTGGCCCAGCACCGCGAGGCCGCC
>CANHON010000217.1 GCA_947462115.1 Deltaproteobacteria bacterium
CGAGCCCCGTGACCTTGCCCTCGTGGCGGTTGGCGGTGAAGCCGAGCAGCTCGGTGATGCGGCTGTAGAAGGTGTTGATGGTGGCGAGGCCCGACTGGCGCCACAGCAGGTCGAGCTGGCCGTCCTTGCCGACCGAGGCCGTCGCCGTGGTGCCGTCGCCCATCGCGTCGACGGTGAGCACGAGGCAGTGATCGTGCGCCTGGGTGCGGTAGGCACCCTCGGCGTGCGCGCGGTGGTGGTCCATCAGCTCGAGCTGGGCGGCCTCAAAGGGGCGGGCCCGCAGCCGCCGACCGAGCAGGCCGAGGTTGGCCTCGAGCTCCATCGTATACAGGCCGGTCTTGCGGAGAACGCTCTGGTAGACGATGTAGGCGTGCAAGGCCTGCGAGAACTGCCCGCCCTTGCGGGCCGAGCGGTGCAGGCCCGGCAGGGCGCGCAGGGCCGCCGAGGGGGTAAAGCCCGTGCCGACCACGAGGCGATCGACCGAGCGGGCGGAGACGCCGCCCAGATCGAGCACGGCGTCGATGGCCCCCCACGGAAAGGCGCCGCTGCCCTTCTCGCGGTCCACCCGCTCCTGGTTCACCGCCGCCACCAGCTCCCCGTCGACCACCAAGGCCGCGCCGCTGTCGTGGTTGTCCGCGATGCCGAGCACGATCATCGTCCACCTCGCTCCGGGGCCCCGCTGCCCAGCGAGCCCCTATCCCCGAGGCGTCCGTGGGGCGCCCCGCCCGGCCATCTGGGCCATGCCCCGCGCGAGCAAGCCCGGGGCCAAGCGCCGCCCGAGCGACAGCAAGCGGGGCTCGGCGAAGACCGGCACCACCGGCACATCGTCGAGGATGGCCCTCAGCACGGCCTCTCCAACGACCTCGGGTCGGCGGCTCGGCCGCCCCATCAGCCGTCCGACCAGCCCGGCCCGGGCCCGGGCGCGCCCGGCCTCGCTCAGGCGCCCGTCCTCCAAGATGCGGGTCTGGACGAAGCCGGGGAGCACCGCGTGCACCCGAAGGCCGCTCCCCGCGAGCTCAGCCTGGAGGCTCTGGGAGATCGACAGCACCGCTGCTTTGCTCGCGGCGTAAGGCCCCATGCCGGGGAGGCCGTGCAGCGCGGCCGCCGAGGCGATGTTGACAATGTGGCCGCCGCCCGCCGCCTGCATGGCCGGGCCGAAGTGGTGGAGGTGGTGAACCACGCCCAGCACGTTGACCCCGATGATCTCCCCCCAGTCCGAGAGGCGCGCGTCGAGGGTGGGGCCGGCGTGCGCGACCCCGGCGTTGTTGACCAAGATGAACAGCGGGCCCGCCGCCAGAACCCGGGCCGCGACCGCGCCCACCGCCGCGGCGTCCGAGACGTCGCAGACCAGCACCTCGACGGTGGCGCCCGCGGCCTCGAGCTTGGCCCGCTGGGCCGCGAGGCGATCGGCCCGTCGATCGGTGAGCACCAGCGAGGCGCCCGCACCCGCCAGCGCGGCGGCGATCGCGGCGCCGATGCCCTCTCCTGCGCCCGTCACCAGCGCCCGCCGACCCACCAAGGGCAACCTCCCCGCCATGCACACCCCCCTGCGGCCGCGTGAGCGCCGACCCCACCCCTTCGCACTTGCGCGGGCGCCGTGCCAGGGTGAAGGGCCACCGGAGCACAGATGACCCTCCCCGACGCAGTCTTGTCCGCGCTCGGCGGTGCGCCCCTGCGGTCCCTCCCGCTCGGCCCGCGCACCACCCGCCTGATCGGGCCGACCGGCTCGGCGGTCGAGCGCCGCGCCGACAGCGCCCGCAAGCTCGACCAGGAGCGCCGCGCCCTCGGCGAGTGGGGCCCCGCCACGGGCCGATGCCCCGCCTTGCTCGGCCAGCTTGGCCTGCGCCTGTGGATGACCGACCTCGGCGGCCGACCCGGAGCGGCGGCGGACGATCTCGACGTCTATGACCAGCTGGGCGTCATTTTGGCCAAGCTCGCCGCACAATCGCCGCCGCCAGACCCCATGCCGCTCCCCGAGGCCATCGCCGCGCGACGGGCGGCGCTCCTCCGGGGGCCCGCCGCCGCTGCCCTCCGGCCCCTGCTCGAGCGGGTGGATCCGGGGGTCTTCGCCGGGGCCGCCCGCCAGCCGGCCCACCGCGATCTCGCGCCCCGCAACTGGTTGGTCGCGGAGAACACCGTCTATTTGGTCGATCTCGAGCACGCGGCGGCGGACGCGCCCGGCGCCGACCTCGCGCGCCTCGGCCTGGAGCTGCGCCTGCAGCTGGACGCGGAGGCAACAAAGGCCCGAATGGACCGGCTCGAAGCCGCACGTCGCGGGGCGAGCGGAGCGCCGGTGTCAGCGGGGGCGATCGCGGCGCTGGTGCACCTGACGGCCGCGGGCACCTTGGCCTGGGGCCTGCGTCACCGAGACGCGGCCTTCATCGCGCGGGGTGAGCGCTGGATGGCCCTGGCGCAGGAGACCGGCGGAGCGCCCTGGTGAGCCGCCGGGGCTGCGCGACCGCCGAGCGGGACCGCCTGCCAAAGGCCCCCAGCTGGAGAGCGACAGCGGCGCTCAGTCCAGCGGGATGACCCGGGTGGTCATGTCGAGCTCAGGGCGATCGGCGCAGAGGGTGCCGTCCTGGCAGAGGGCGACCTGGCCGCGCTCCACCGGCAGCTCCACCCGCCGGCCAAACAGGCCCGAGGCGTCATTGGCGCCGCCGGGGCACAGGTCCGCCGAGCCGTAGAGCGACTCCTCGCCGCCGTTGCGCGCGAAGAACAGCATGCAGCCGCCCCGGTTGGGCTCCATGCGCAGCAGCACCGCGTCCGGACCCTGCGCGAGCTCGCGGCTGAGGTCGAGGATGGTCATGCCCTGGCGGGAGGCGGCCTCGGGCTCAGCCATGTGAAAACCAGCCTGGGGGGCCGAACCATTGGCGGTGGGCTTGGCCTGGTCGTCGCAGCCGGCGCCCATGAGGACCGCCACAGCGAGGCAGACAGCAGCGCGCGAGGCGCGACGAGCGGCGGAGGGCATGAACATGGGAGCTCCAGGGGCCGGTGGACACCCCGACACTACCGCAAGCGGGCGCCAAAAGGCCAGCCCTGCGCGCGCCAGAGGCGATGTCCGTCGCCTAAAAATGCAGGATGGGGCCCGGCCACGTGAGATCGACGATCAGCACGACCCCGTCCACACCGCCTCGGCTGGGCGTCCACGCCCCGCGCAAGCCCACCCCCGCGGCGCTGAGGCGGGCGGTGGCGCCAGGCGTGAGGAGCGGCGCCTCCGGCAGGACCGTCCACGTCCCGCGGGTGGCGTCGAAGGTGGCCTGCCAGCCGTCAAAGGCGTAGAGGCCGCCCCCCAGATCGACGCTGACATAGGCGAGGCCGTGGCCGAAGCCCTGACGCAGCGAGACGGTGGCCGCGCCGAGCATCGAGCGCCCCACGCCCTGCTCCAGCGCGAGGCCCCGCGCCCCGCTCGACCACCGGAGCTCGCCGTTGACCACGACGCGATCCCGCAGCACGACGCCGATCCGGCCCGTTGTGCTCGTGGCGGTGTCGGCGGCGAAGGGGGCGGCGAGGCCGAGCCCGAGCTCCAGGGTGCCGCCGAAGGGGCTCGGCCGGCGCGGTTCGGCGACCACGGCGTCGAGCTGCGCGGTCGGCACGAAGAAGGCGATGTTGTCGCCGCCGAGCTTGCGCGAGGTGATCCCCACCACCTGCCCCTCGCGATCGACCACCGGGCCGCCGGAGTTGCCGGGGTTGAGCGCGGCGTCGGTCTGCACCAGACGAGGCCCCACCGCGCTGACAATGCCCTCGCTCACGCTCCACAGGAGCATGCCCTCAAAGGCGGCGCTGCGATCCGCGGAGGGGGCGAAGGGGTGGCCGAGCCCGTAGACCCGCTCGCCGCGCCGCAGCGGCGCGCTCCGCAAGGGCAGCGGGGGCACCCGCCCGGCGAGCTCGGGCACCGAGACCAGCGCGAGGTCCTCGCGGGGCTCGGCGGCGATCGCCCGCCCCCGGAGCTCCTCCCCGTCGCGGGTGCGCACCACCAGCCGGTGCCCGCTGGAGACGCAGTGGTAGGCCGTCGCGACCGTCCCTGCCGCGTCGATCACGACCCCGGAGCACCAGCCGGGGCCGGAGATGAGCAGCACCACGCTGTTGAGCCACGCGTCGATGGCGTCTGGCCCCGCGGGGCTCGCTGCGCGAAGGTCGGCGTCGCCTCCCGCGCCCGGCGCGGGTCCGACCGGCGGGGGCGCCGCGGCCGAGGCCTCCGCGGGATCGGCGACCGGCGCCTGCGGAGGCCCGGGCTCGCCCTCCGCGGCCGACGCGCCCGGCGCGACCAGCGCCCACAGCGCGCAGAGGAGCAGGCCAAAAGAGCGGCGAGGCCACGGAGCAGCGCTGGAAGAGGTCGACATCCGCCGAGCCTATCCCGCGGCCGGTTAGGAGCCTCGCCCCCTCGCTGCCCAGGTCGACCATGTCGCGCCCCCGCCCCGCTCCGTCGCGCACCGCCTCCGCTGTCCGGCCGCTCCGGCCAGCGATCCACCTGCTCCTCAGCCTCGCACTCGGCTGTGAGCCCCCGCCCGACGATCGGCTCAACCCGCCCACCGCCGTCTTGCCCGAGACCGTGGGCGCAGGCGGCGGCACCGCCGATCCCGCGCCGAACCTGGAGGTCGAGGCCAGCGCGCCCGCACCGAGCGCCCCGGGCGCGGCCCTGCCGGCGGGCGCCCCCGAGCGCATCGCCGCCCGCCACATCCTGATCAGCTACGACGGCGCCCTCGCCGCCCAGCCGACCCAGCGCCGCACGCCCGCAGAGGCCAGGGCCCGGGCCGAGGCCCTGCGGCTGGAGCTCGTGGGCGGCGCCGACTTCGACGCGCTCGCCCGCCGCAGCTCAGACGATGGGAGCGCCGCTCAGGGCGGTGATCTCGGCGTGTTCGGGCAAGGCGCCATGACGCCCGCCTTCGAGGCCGTCGCCTTCACCCTCCAAGAGGGGGAGCTCTCGGCGGTGGTCGAGACCCCCTTCGGCTTTCATGTGATCCGCCGCGAGCCGCTCGTTGAGGTGCACC
Source organism: Deltaproteobacteria bacterium (assembly GCA_947462115.1). Classification (GTDB taxonomy): domain Bacteria; phylum Myxococcota_A; class UBA796; order UBA796; family UBA2385; genus JAEUKK01. Next base: position 4,989 of record CANHON010000217.1, read on the forward strand.
TCAGCCAAGCCCTTTTCCAGTGGGCCGGGCTGCCTGGGGCCACCGCCACGCGGGACAAAGCGGCGGCCCTGGCCCAAGCGGAGGCCGCCCGGGCGGCGCTGGTCGGCGGGCAGCCCCTCGAAGCGCTCACCCGCGCCCAGTCCGACGGGCCCAACGCCATGCGCGGCGGCGAGCTCGGCTGGTTTCAGAAGGGCCAGCTCCAGCCCGCCCTCGAGGCGGCCGCCTTCGCCCTGCCGCCCGGCGGCATCAGCGCCGTCGTAGAGAGCCCCGCCGGCTTTCACGTCTTGGTGCGCGACCGCTGAGCGGCCGCGGGGCGCTCAGAGCGCGGCCTCGATGGCGGCGCGGATGGCCGAGTCTTCGGCCGGCGTGACCTGATCGACCCGCACCCGCATGTCCCGGCCCACGATCATGATGCGCGGGTAGGTGTTGTCGGGCACGATCTGGTAGGAGTAGCCCTGATCGTCGGCGAGCACCGGGGCGCTGATCCCAAACTGGTCGGCCCAGGCGTTGAGATCGGAGAGGTCGGGCACTTCGCCGCCCTGGTCTTGGGGCAGCAGCGTGAGGTAGACAAAGCCCTCGTCGCGGTAGTCGGCCCAGGTCGCGTCCACCTCGGCGGCGAGCCCGCGGCAGGGACCGCACCACATCGTCGAGACGTCGATGGCGACGACCATGCCGTACCACTGCCAAGCGGCGACCTCATCGCCAAACTGGTCCACGAGGCGCATGTCCGGCAGGACTTGGCCCACGCCGAAGCCCTCTCCCGCCAGCTCGCCGGGCGGCGGTGAGCCCTGCTCCCAGCTGTTCTCGGGGGGCAACCAGTTGGAGCCATCACCAGCGTCCGGCAGATCGCCGTCGGAGCTGTAGAGCCGCGGGGGCGCGCAGGCGGCGAGGCCAAAGGCGAGCGCGGCGAACAACATGGGGCTTTGGGACAAGGGCACCTCCGAAGCGACCGGCCACCCGCACGATCGCCTCCAATGTAGCGCAGCCAGGGGTGGACGGCGCAGATCCCCCCGATTCTTGGGTCGACGGTCCGCCGCAACCGGCTAGACGGGCCCGACCCCTCGCTCAGCGACACGCGCTCAGCGACCGGCGACCAGCGGCGCGCCCCGGCATCAGAGGCCGCGCCGCCTGCGCCCCGCAGCGCACTCCACCCGCCCAGAGCCCCCATGCACACCGAAGCCCCCGAACGTCTGACCCGCGAGGCGCTGCTGCAGCTCGCCGCCACCTACGGGGCACCGGAGTCGCGGTGGCTGGTGGGCGGAGAATTCGAGCGCGCTGTGGTGCACAGCGACGGCAGCGGCGTCTCTTACGACGAGCCCCACGGGATCCGTTGGATCTTGGAGCAGCTCGCCGCCCGCCAGCCGGGGTGGCGCCCTTACGAAGAGGCCGGCCACCTCATCGCCCTCGAGCGGGACGGCGGCGCCAGCATCACGCTGGAGCCCGGCGGCCAAGTCGAGCTCTCCGGCGCGCCCCACCGCGAGCTCTCCGCCTTGATGGAGGAGGTGCAGACCAACCGGCGCCTGCTGCTGGAGATCGCCGAGGGCACCGACCTGCGCTTCCTCGCCGTGGGGCTCAGCCCCATCAGCCCCATCGCCGAGCTCCCTTGGATGCCCAAGGGCCGCTATCGCATCATGCGCGAGTACCTGCCCCAGTACGGTGATCTCGCGCACTACATGATGAAGGGCACCGCGTCGGTGCAGGCCAACTTCGACTACTCCGACGAGGCCGACTGCGCCGACAAGGTGCGCCTCTGCGCCGGGGTCGGCCCGCTCACCACCGCGATGTTCAGCAACTCGCCGCTGGTGGAGGGCAAGCCCACCGGCTTCCTCAGCTACCGCGGCCACGTCTGGACCCGCACCGACCCGGCCCGCACCGGCTTCCCGCCCGGCCTGCGCGACGACTACAGCCACGAGCGGTGGATCGACTACCTGCTGAACGTCCCGATGATGTTCTACAAGCGGGGCAAGGCCTGGGTACACGCCGAGGGCCGCACCTTCGCCACCTTCATGACCGACGGGATTGACGGCCAGTACGCGACCCTCGCCGACTGGGCCCTGCACCAGACCAGCGTCTTCCCCGAGGTGCGGGTCAAGCACACCATCGAGGTGCGCGGGGCCGACTGCGTGAGCATCGAGCTGGCGGGCGCCTTCTGCGCCTTGTTCACCGGGCTGCTCTACGACCGTTCGGCCCTGGACGAGGGGCTGGCCTTGGTCGATGCGCTGTCGGCCCACGGCACCCGCGAGGGGCGCTTCGACGCCGCCTGCCGCTCCGGCCTCCGCGGCGAGGTCGGGGGCCGCGCGCTCGGTGACTTTGCCGTCGAGCTCGGTGACATCGCACGACGCGGCCTCCAGCGTCGCCGGCCCGAAGACCTCCCACTGCTCGAGCCGCTGCTCGCCCGGCTCGCCGACCGGCGCAGCCCCGCCCTCGACCAGCTGGAGGCCTACGCCAAGGACCCGAGCGTCGCCGGCATCCTCGCGGCCTGCGCCTACTGAGCCGGCGGGGCGGCCCGCTCGGGTGGCTGCCTGCCTCGGCTGGAGATAGTCCCCCGTTCGGCGCCGCTCACCCCGAAGCCTCCGCAGGGCTCGCCCCAGTGAAGCTGCAGCCGGACCGGGGGTCGCGTGGCCGTCAAGATGATGCTCGCTGGCATGAGCGAGCCCAACGCCCGAGCCCTCCG
>CANHON010000218.1 GCA_947462115.1 Deltaproteobacteria bacterium
CAGGGCCGCGCGCCGCAGCAGCTCGGCGCCGGTCCACAGCGCCTCGACGACCAGCCGCTCGCTCACCGGGCGGCGTCCAAGCGCCGCAACAAGCCGGACTCTGCCGCGCTGACCGCCTCGCCCACCACCCGGAAGGCCGCGTCCCGGCGGCGGGGCACCAGGCCCGCCTGGCGCAAGCAGCGCTCCGCCTCGCGGTCGGTCATCGGCCAGACGCCGTCCTCCATGCGGTGGGCCTCGGAGTGGGCCATCACCAGCCCGAGATCGTCACAGCCGCCGTGCTGGGCGACCTGGGCCAGCCCCCGCCCAAAGCTCTCGTGGTCGCCCACGAGGTGCCCGAGCGCCGGCAAGGCCAGCCGCATCAAAGCGTTGGCGCGCAGCCAAGACACGGCGCTGCCGTCGAGGGCCGCGGCGTCGGTGGCCGGGCGCTCGCCGGGGCCCGCCCCCCGGCTGGCCGGCAGTAGGCTGAGGCCCACGAGCCGATCGCCGAGGGCGCGCAGGGTCAAGACATCGTTCAGCACGTCGGTCTCGCTGAGCCCATCGCGCAGCCGCAGGCGCAGGCGCAGCGGGCCCTCCGGCCAGACCTCCGCCGACAGGCCGCCGGCCACCCGCTCCAGCGCCAGGGGCGCGCCCAGCTCGGCGCCGCCGCGCAGGCCATAGGTGGCGGCATCCGCACCAAAAAGCGCCTGGCGACGTCGATCCGCGGCCGCCATCAGCTCGGGCAAGCTGGCCTCCAGCAGCAGCGCCCGCAGGCCCGGCAGATCGACGGCCCGCCCTTCAGCCCCGGCGTCCAACGCGTCCTGCAGGACGATGCTCTGGGCGGGGCGCGGCGGATCGGCCGGCGGGTAGAGGCTCCAGTGCTCGCGGGGCACGAGGCCCGCGCGGTGGGCGAGGGCGGCGAAGCGCATCAGCCCCACGGTCGCCCGGTCATCGAGCGCGTAGCGGATGCGGTGCTGCAGATAGTGCGCCTCGGCGGCCGAGAGCCCCGGGGGGAGCTCACCCGCCGCCACCTCGGCCACGCCCCGCAGGCCCGCGGCGCGCACGTGCTCGACCACGCTGGGGTCGAGGTCGGCCCGGCCGGCCCAGACGGCGAAGACCGCCGAGGCGCCGGTCCAGTCCCGCCAGGCTTCGGCGAGATCGACGCGGTGCGGGTGCGCTTCGCCGAGCGCCAGGGCCCGGTCGCCGATGACCAAGCCCGCCACGGCGCCGCCCACGCCCACGAGGCCCTGGCCGCTCGGCACCTCGACCACCCGAAAACCGGCCGGCAGCCGGGCCCGCAGGGGGCCGTCCAGCAGCAAGCGGGCCAGCAGCACGCTGCTGCGGCTGAGGCCGTCCAGCTGCACCACCTCCCACTGCTCAGGCGGCAGATCACCGACCAGCAGCACCGAGTCGACAGGACCATCGGCGCCGATGCACAGGTCGGGCACCACCGACCAGCCCACGCAGCCGGGGGCGGCGCCGGGTCGGCCGGGGCTGTCGGCGAGCAGGGCGCCCACGGGCAGCAGGGCGAGGTCGATCTCGCCGTCGCGCAGCCACTGGGCCACCTCGGCGGGGTGGCCGCCGCGCAGGCTGAGGCGCTCCCGATCCAAGTGCCGAACCAAAGGCAGCGCGTTGGTGTACTCCACCCAACCCAAGCGCGCGACCGCCGGCCGGGGCAGCACGGCGGGCGCCGCATCCTCGCGGCAGATCACGTCGTAGAGGGTGTTCCGCTCCACTGGGAGCCGGCGGGCCTGGGCGATGTAGGCCACCAGCTCGGCCCGGGTCAGGCCCTGGGGCGTCTCGGCGCCGGCCATGTGGTAGATGTGCTCCTCGCGCACCGTCCCGTCGAGGTCGCTGGCGCCGAACCACAGCGCCGCCTGCGCCTCGTGGGTGCCCAACATCGGCCAATAGGCCTTGACGTGCGGGATGTTGTCGAGCAGCAGCCGCGCCAGGGCGATGGTGCGCAGGCTGTCGTTGCCGGTGGGGCTGGCGAGCCGAGCCAAGCGGTTGTTGTCATTGTGAAAGCGCAGCGGGATGAAGGTCTGGAACCGCCCGCCGCCGTGGGCCGGGTCCTGGGCCGCCGCCGCGAGGCTCTCGTCCTGAAGGGCGCGCAGGCGCATCAGGTGATCGACCCGCTCCTCGAGTGTCTCGATCGACCCAAACAACATCGTACAGTTGGACATCATGCCGATGCGGTGGGCGACCCGGTGCACCTCCAGCCAGCCGTCGCCGTCGACCTTGTCGTCGCACAGCTTCTTTCGGGCACGGGGGTGGAAGATCTCCGCGCCGCCGCCGGGCAGCGAGTCGAGGCCAGCGGCGCGCAGGGTCCGCAGCACGTCCTCGACCGTCATGGCGTACTTCTGGGCGTAGTAGTGGACCTCGACCGCCGTGAAGCCCTTGACGTGGAGCTCGGGACGGTGCGCCTTGATCGCCGAGAGCAGCTTGGTGTAGTAGTCGTAGGGCAGGTCCGGGTTGAGCCCGTTGACGATGTGCACCTCGGTCAGCAGGGTGTTGTCGAGCACCCGCAGCCGACGCAGCGCGTCTTCGTTGGACATGGTCCAGGCGTCTTTGTCGCCGGTCTTGAGTCGGGCGAAGCTGCAGAACACACAGCTTGCCTCGCAGACGTTGGTGGCGTTGATGTGCACGTTGCGGTTGAAGTAGACCCGGTCGCCGTGCATGCGCTCCCGCACGAGGTTGGCCAGCAGGCCGAGCGAGGCCACGTCGGTGCTCTCGGCGAGCCGCAGGCCGTCGTCTGCGTCCAAACGAACGCCGTGGAGCACCTTCTCTGCGACCTCGTCGAGGCCAGCGGCCCGCAGGGACCGACGGGCGGAGGTCGAGAGCGCGCCGGAAGTTCCGGGGGCAGCGGAGCCAGGGGTCGCGGTCGCGCTCATTGCACACCTCCAGCGGGGGCCTGGGGCGCCAGTCGGCCGGCCCACCGCTTCATCAGGCTGTTGTCGATGCCCATGCGGTCCAGCGCCCGCGCCACCACGGTGTCGAGCAGGGCGTCGATGGTCTCGGGCCGCGAGTAGAACGAGGGGGAGGCGGGCATGACGATGGCGCCAGCCTCGACCAGGGTGGTCATATTTCGCAGGTGGATCAAGGAGAAGGGCGTCTCGCGCACCACCAAGACCAGGGGGCGGCGCTCCTTGATGAAGACGTCGGCGGCGCGCCCCACGAGGTCGGCGCTGACGCCGCTGGCGATGCGGCCGAGCTGTCCCGCCGAGCAGGGCACCACGCACATCGCGTCGTAGCGGGCGCTCCCGGAGGCGAAGGGGGCCGTCATGTCGCCAGGGTTGAAGATGCGCAGGCCCAAGGACTCGGGGTCGGTGCCCACCTCGTCGGCCCAGTTCATCCGACCAAACTTGGTGAAAATAACGTCAGTCTCGATACCCTGCTCCCGGCCCGGGCCGGCGAGGAAGCGGAGCAGGCGGTCGGCATAGGGCGCGCCCGAGGCGCCGCTGACGCCGACCACCACCCGACGGGGCCGCGGCTCAGACATGGGCCACCCCCGGCATCCGACCGACGACCAGCGAGGCCACCGGCGGGAACATCTCGCGGCCGCTGGTCTCGGCGAAGCCATTGTCGAGGAGCAAGCGCTCGAACTGCCCGCGGGTCATGAAGGCGTCGATGGAGCCCGCGAGGTAGCGGTAGGCGGGCCCAAAGCCGCTCACGAGGCCGCCGATGGCCGGCATCACAAAGCGGTTGTAGCTGCCCTGCAACACCTTGGACATGAGCGACTCCGGCTGAAAGAACTCCAGCACCACGAGGCGGCCGCCCGGGCGCAGGACCCGGGCGCACTCGGCCGCGGCGCGGTGGAGCTCGGGCACGTTTCTCAGGCCGAAGCCGGCGATGATGCCGTCTACGGCGTTGTCCTCGAAGGGGAGCTCGCGGGCGTCGGCGGTGATGAGCCGCACGTCATGGCCGGCGGGGATCTTGTGGGCGCCGGCCTTGAGCATCTGCTCGGCGAAGTCCACCGCGTGCACCCGCTGGGCACCCGCGGCGCACAGCATCACGCTGAGGTCGAGGGTGCCGGCGCAGAGGTCCATCACCTCGCCCCGGCGGGCGTCGCCCAGCGCGGCGATGGCCTGCCGCCGCCAGCCCTGGTCGAGCCCCATGCTGATGATTCGGTTGGCGCGATCGTAGGTGGGCGCGAGGGTGTCGAACATCTCCCGCACCTGGGGCGCGCGATCGGGGGCGCCCGCCACCGGCACCAGGGCCTCCGTGGGGGCGGCCATCAGCGCACCCGCTCGACGAGGTGCCAGCCGAGCTCCTCGAGGGCCTCGCGGTGGGGGCCCGGCGGCAGGCCGCTGAGCGCGCCCACGGCACCCTCGACCTGGGCCCGGGCCGCCCGGAGGGCCTCGGCAGGACCGCCCGACTCGACCACCCGCAGGAGCAGCGCCGCCGTCGCCCGCTCATCCCCCGCCGTCGCCGATAGGGCAGCTCGCAGGCCAGGATCGCGGCCCAGCGCGCAGAGCAGCGGCAGGGTGAGCTTGCGCTCGGCGAGGTCGCGGCCCACCGCCTTGCCGGTCACCGCAGGGTCACCCACATAATCAAGCACATCATCGGTGATCTGAAAGGCGATCCCCACGCCCCGACCGAAGCGCCGCAGCCCGTCGGCCGCCCGCTCGTCGCCGCTGGCCCAGGCCCCGGCCGCCGCGCACCAGGAGATCAGCGCCGCGCTTTTGCGCTCGATGATCTCCATGTAGCGGGGCAAGGGCAGGTCGAGATCCCCCCGATGCCGGAGCTGAATGACCTCGCCCTCGCTCATCTCGACGACGACATGGCAGAGCTCGGTCACGGCCCGGAGCCCGCCGTGCTCGGCCGCGAGGCGCACCGCCCGGGCGAGGCAGACGTCCCCGGTCAAGATCACGCCGGCGTTGCCAAAGACCCGCTGCGCCGCCGGCCGGCCCCGCCGCTCCTCGGCCTCGTCCACCACGTCATCGTGCAGCAGGGAGCCGAGGTGAAGCACCTCGCCGGCGCACATCAGGGCGGCGAGCGGGCCGCCAAACCCAGCGGCGCGGGCGCCCAGGGCCGTGAGCAAGGGGCGAATGCGCTTGCCGCCGGCCACCGCGAGGTAGCCGCCGATGGCCGAGACCGTGGCCTCACCTTCGCGGAGCTGGCTGTTGAGCAGCCCTTCGGCGAGGTCGAGCTCATCGGCGACCAAGGCCATGCAGCGGGCGACCGGGGAGATCCGCCCGCGGGGCAGACCGAGGCTCAGCTCCCGGTGCAGGCCCTGGGGCTCGGGCCGGGTGGCGACCATGTCCATCGGTGTAGAACCTCCGCGGCGGGCTGGGCCGTCGAGCGGGGGCGCGTGCGCGGCTCCCCGGGCTGTCCCGAAGATAATGCGCGCGCACTTCAATCGCCATTGAAACGAGTGAGGAATCGCGATAAGGTGGAGCGCAAGCCGCCCGCCCCGAGGTCCCCATGCAGCCGCCCGCCCTGGAGACCGCCAAGGCCGCGCCGCCCTCGCCGCCCTCGCCGCCCTCGCCGCCCGCGCCGCCCTCCATGGCCGAGGTCGAGGCGGCCACCCAGCGCGCGATCGCGATCGTCAGCGATACGATCGGCGAGCTGATGGGCTTTTGGAACTTCAAGCCCTCGATGGGCAAGGTCTGGACGGTGCTCTACCTGTCCCGGTCGCCGCTGTGCGCCGAGGAGATCGTCGCCGCCACCGACCTGTCCGCCGGCAGCGTCTCGATGACCATCCAAGAGCTGCTGCAGTGGGGGGTCATCCGCCGGGCCGAGGAGCCGATCGACCGAAAGCGCCGCTTTGAAGCCGAGACGGACATCCTCGCCTTGGTCACCCGGGTCTTCCGCGAGCGCGAGCTGCGCCTGATCGAGGACGTCGTGCGGCGGCTCGAGCACGCGCTCGCCTTGTTGGCGGAGGCCCGCTCCCACGACCCCGAGCTGGTGCTCCGGCAGCGCTTCTTGGTCACGCGGGTGCAGCAGCTCCACGGCCTCGCGCGCACCGGGGCGGCGGTGGTCTCCCGCTTCGCCCAAGGCGGCACCCTCGACCTGCGCGGGCTGCGCGATGCCCTGCGCGCGCGCCGCTGATCAGCAGAGGGGCCCCCTCCCCACCGACGCCCGCCACGGGCTACGTTGCCGCCCGAGCGCCCGCGGCCCGCGCCGCCGAGGTCCGCCCTGCCCGGCAGCCCACGCCCCGCCGCTCCTGTCGCCAGCGCCCGCAGCGCGGCGCCCCGCCTTTGCCCCGCCCGAGGTCCCATGCGCAGCCTGTCCGCACCCCTGCTCGCCCTCGTGTCGCTGCTCACCGCCTGCAGCGACCCGCCCACCATGGTCGGCACGGTCAAAGACCCCTGGGGTCAGCCGCTGGCGGGCGCCACCGTTCAGCTCGAGGACGTGGTCGAGCAGGCCACCACCGACGCCAGCGGCGCCTTCTCCTTCCAGCGCGTCACCGGAAAGCGCCGGATCCAGGCCGGCAAAGACGGCTACATCCGCACGGTCGAGACCTGGGGCCTGCCCGACGAGCTGGAGTCCGAGCTCACCAGCATCGACCTGCGCGTGTTCCCCGACCCGCCGCAGTCCGGATTCTTCCTCATCAACGACACCGCCTACTCCGAGCTCGCGGCCCAGTCCGTCGATCTCGCCGGCACCGAGATCAAGGCCTACACCGGCATCAAGACGGGCGGCGAGGTCAAGATCCGGTCCAAGGACCGCCTGCGCTTCATCTTCAGCTCGCCGCGGAGCCGGGCCGAGCTCGCGCACCTCGACCTGCAGCTCCACCGCCTGGAGTTCATCGAGAACGTGCCGGTCTCCACTGTCCTCGGCGAGGAGCAAGTCAAGATCAACCGGTTCATCGCCGCCGGCGAGCCGGTGCCCTTCGAGCTCAAGGAGCTCGACAGCGGCGACGACTACCTGCTCACCACCCGCGCCTCGCTGGAGCCCGGCTTCTACGCCTTCCACACCGAGGGCCAGCTCACCACCACGCGCTCCGACGGCCTCGACAAGCTGCCCGAAGAGCTGCGCAAGGCGTGGCCGCTCCAAGTGACCGAGTAGCGGGGCGCTCGGCCGATGGATGTTCAGGCGCTCTCGGAGATCGCGCTCGTGCTGGGCGCCTTCCTCGGGTCGCTGGCCGTCGGCCTCGCCGGGCTGCGCATCCAGGTGAAGCGCGACACCGAGGCCTGGGCCCGCTCCTACTGGGAGGCCGGCACGCGCACCTTGGTGGAGATCGAGGCCAAGGTGGCCAGCGCCGCCCTGTCGCTCGATGACGACCCCGCGCCCCTGATCGAGGAGCCGGGCGCGCCCGACGACCCGAACGAAGATCCGGCGGCCAAGCGCCAGCGCGAGCGCAAAGATCGGGCCGCGCGCATCCGGGAGCGCATCGCCCAGAAGCGCATCGCCGAGCGGGTGATGGACGAGGCGCCCGAGGACGTCTCTGCCAATTACGTCGGGCCCAGCGCTTTCGGCGGGGACGCCGCCGCAGGGGTCGAGGCCTCCGCCCGCCGGCCCGCCCCCAGCCGCCGGGGCTACGGGGGCTACGCCGCCGCTCCGGTCGTGGCCGCCGAGGAGGACGAAGACTCGTTGTTCGGCGACATCGGCCTGGAGTCGGCCGAGCTCGACCCGCCCACCGCCGGCCCGCCCACCGCCGGCCCGCCCACCGCCGCCCCCGCGCCGGAGGCCGCCATGCCCCGGATGGCCCGCCCTGCGCCGCCGCCACC